>DATLFW010000461.1:0-2041 GCA_035540775.1 Acidimicrobiia bacterium | reverse complement strand
TCCCAGAGCTGGTCGGGATCCGCGTACACCCTCGTTCCGGGCGGGCACGCCACGCGCACCGTCTGAGGGGTGGCGTCGAGGTCGGCCAGCTTCGTGAACAGGTGGGTCGACACGTCGACCACCTCCGGGCGCGCCATCAGGGCGAGTTGCCCGTGGCCGGTGCCGCCGAGGATACGGTCGCCGACGCGACGGAGGAAGTGGGCCTGTCGCTCGATGCGGCGCACCGTATCGAGGCGGTCCTCGTCGCTCAGGTCGTCCCACCTGAGCCGGAGCGTCTCGGCGCCGACGAGGATGACGGCCACCGGGCTGCGAATTTCGTGGGAGGCGGCGCCCAGGGCCGCTTCGAGGACTGCGGTCGCCTCGATCAGCCGGTTCACCTCGTCGAGAGCTGCCGTGGCGTCGGCGACGGTCACGATCGTCGACGTGCGACCGCCGCCGAGCGGCACCTCGCTGACGGACAGCACGACCACCCGAGGTTCGTCGTCGAGGTGCACTTCGACCGTCCGGACGCCCGGCGTGAGGTCGAGGTCGAGCCGGTCGCCACGGGCGAACGGGCGACCGGGACGCAACAACGCCGCCGCCTCGTCGTCGGCATGTTGCACGATCCCTCGGTCGTCGACGACGACGACACCCCGGAGGATGGACGCGATCTGGCCGGGGCCGCCGTGCAGTCGCTCTCGAAGTTCGGGCACAGGAGTCCCCCCACGGCTACGTCCCGCAGCAGCCCTCATGCGGGCCGTACCCGCCACCGAAAGGCGGTAACCGCGGGGGCCTGGGCGCGCCGCCGTCGATTGATGAGGCTTCGATCAGGCGTGCCGTGCCCGGCGGAGGACGCCTCGCGTCAGGAGCGAGAGGCCGAGGGCTGCACCACCGAGGAGCGCGAAGCCGACGGCGTCAGCGCCCGTGAACGGGAGGGGTCCTTGGGCGGCGGCCTGGGGCTCCGCCTGGGGCGCCGCTTCCGGCGTGACGGTGACGCCGCGCACCTCGTCGGGCCCGGCCTGGGCGGCGGCCGTCGTGGGTGTCGTCACGTACAGCGTGTCGTCGGTCTGCGCCGACGCCGTCCCGCCGAGAGCGACGAGGACGGAGACGCACGCGGTGGCGACGATGGCGAGTGCGGTCCGGCGCATAGTGCCTCCTGAGTTGCTGCTGTCGAGCGGCCTGCAATCGCGAGACCGCCGCGCCCGCCGCGCGAACCTCAATGGTGTTCGTTCCCGCGCGGCCGGAAGCCGAAACGGCAACTCGGTGTGGCCGTCACGGTGCGCGCGACTTGGCATGCGGGGCGGGAGCGACACCTCACGGCAGGGCGAGTTCCCAGCGCTTCGTCGCCTCCCACGCCGTTTCTCCGGCCTGCCACGTCACCGTCGGCACTCGAGCCATTGGCTCGACGACCAGGGGGAAGGCGTCCCGGGGAAGGGAGAACGTGAAGGTGACCGACCGCTCGTCGCCTGGGGGCACCTCGACCAGCACGCCGAGGGTCTCGACGGGCCCATTGCTTCCCTCGGCGACGACGCCTGCGCCGCGAGCCCGGAGGCCGGAGGCGGAACCGGGGACGTCGACGACGAGAACGCCGCCGTACTCGCCGGCGTCCAAGTCGGTGTCGGGGTGGGGACCGGCGATGTAGCGGGGTTCCCCCGGCGGCGTGCCGTTCGCGACCGTCACGGTGAGGACGGCAGCGAGGTGGTCGTCGTCGCGGCGAGTCAGTTCGAGGCGCGGCTCGAGACGCACGAAGGGGTCGAGTTTCGCTCCCGAGCGGTTCAGGAGCGACACCGCCAGCGAACGGCGGGTCAGGGTGCCGTCGATCCCGGCTTCCGCCCAGGCTCGCTGCTCAGGCGCGTGACGCGACCACGCCAGGACGTGCCGCCCGCTTGCTGCGTCGGCTAGGGCGTCCAGGAGCGGACGGGTCTTCCAGCGGCCGGCGTCGAGGCGCTCGACGACTCCGACGGCGGTCGCGCCGAGACGGTCGTGGCGGACGTCGCGGGCAGCGGCTGTCGTGAGGCCGACGTACTGGTCGTGGAGGAGGAATCCGAGGGCGTTCGACGCC
>DATLFW010000460.1:0-2670 GCA_035540775.1 Acidimicrobiia bacterium | reverse complement strand
CTGCGGACGACGTCGCCCGCGTGAACGCCGCCGTGGAGGAGGCCCTCGGGCCCCTCGGGCCGTGGCTGGTGTGCGTGCACGGCCCCGACGACGACTGCGACTGCCGGAAGCCAGCCCCCGGGCTCGTCCGCCGCGCCGCCCGGGCACTGGGCGTCGCTCCCGACGAGTGCGTGGTGGTGGGCGACATCGGCTCCGACGTCGAAGCCGCGATGGCGGCGGGGGCCCACGCCATCCTGGTTCCGAACCCTGTCACCCGGCCGAAAGAGGTTGCGGCGGCGCCCGTCGTCGCCTCCGACCTCGTGTCGGCGGTCGAGCGCATCCTCGCGGGAGACCTCGACCGGTGATGCCCCACGTCCTCGTCGTCCGTCTCGACAATCTCGGCGACGTGCTCCTCGCCGGCCCGGCCGTCCGGGCCGTCGCCGCCTCGGCGCGCGAGGTGACGATGCTCTGTGGGCCGCGGGGGCGCGCGTCGGCGGAGATCCTGCCGGGCGTCGATCAGATCGTGGCGCACCGCGCCGCGTGGATCGACCCTGACCCTGGCCAGGTTGCTCGCGGCGACATCGACGCTCTCGTCGACCAACTCGCTGCCCTGGAGATCGACCAGGCGATCGTCCTGACGTCGTTCCACCAGAGCGCCTTGCCGACGGCGTTGATCTTGAGGATGGCCGGCGTTCCCGTGGTGGTGGCGGAGAGCGAGGACTATCCCGGTTCGCTGCTCGACGTCCGCCACCACACCAGCGACGAGCTGCACGAAGTCGAGCGGGCGCTGTCGCTGGTGGAGACTCTCGGCTACCAATTGCCGCCCGACGACGACGGCCGTTTGGCGGTCACACCCGTCGATCCCGACGCCAACCCCGTGCGGGACCTGCGACCGTACGTCGTGGTGCACCCGGGGGCGTCGGTTCCCGCCCGGGCGTGGCCGGCGCACCGGCACGCGTCCCTCGTCGAGGCATTGGTCGCCGACGGGCGCCGCGTGGTGGTGACCGGTGCGCCCGGCGAGGCGCCCCTGACGGCGCGAGTGGTGGGGCCAGGTGGCGACGGCGCCGTCGACCTGACGGGAGCGGTCGACTGGAAGGGACTGGCGGCCGTTCTCGCCGACGCCGACGTCCTCGTCGCCGGGAACACCGGTCCGGCCCACCTGTCGGCGGCCGTGGGAACGCCGGTCGTCTCGCTCTTCGCACCGACGGTGCCGGCGGGATGGTGGCGGCCGTGGGGCGTGCCCCATGTTCTCCTGGGGCGTCAGAACATCGGGTGCGCCGGGTGCCGCGCCCGGACCTGCCCGGTGCCCGGTCACCCCTGCATCGGCGACGTCGAGGTGCCCGAGGTGCTGGCCGCCGTCGACGCCATGGCGGGGGTCGGACTGACCGCCGGGCGGTGACGGGTATCTCCGAGCCATACCGGGAAAGGACGTTCATGAGAGCACTCATCACCGGCGGAGCGGGGTTCCTCGGCTCCCACCTCTGCCGCTCGCTCCTCGATCGAGGATGGGACGTAGTAGCCGTCGACAACACCCTCACGGGCCGGGTCGGCAACATCTCCGACCTGCTCACCCACGAGCGGTTCACGTTCGTGCATTACGACGTCACGAACTACGTGCACGTCCCGGGCGAGTTGGATGCGGTGCTCCACTTCGCCAGCCCTGCCAGCCCTCGTGACTATCTCGAGTGGCCGATCGAGACGCTGAAGGTCGGCTCGATCGGTACGCACGTCACCCTCGGTCTCGCCAAGGAGAAGGGGGCGCGGTACCTGCTCGCATCGACGAGCGAGGTGTACGGCGACCCGCTCGTCACTCCGCAATCGGAGCAGTACTGGGGCAACGTGAACCCGGTCGGCTTGCGGGGCGTCTACGACGAGGCGAAGCGCTTCTCGGAGGCCCTCGCCATGGCGTACCACCGCCGCCACGGCCTCGACGTGAAGATCGCCCGGATCTTCAACACCTACGGGCCGCGCCTGCGCGTCGACGACGGCCGCGCCGTCCCCAACTTCCTCGCCCAGGCCATCCTCG
Source organism: Acidimicrobiia bacterium (assembly GCA_035540775.1). Lineage (GTDB taxonomy): Bacteria > Actinomycetota > Acidimicrobiia > IMCC26256 > JACPCJ01 > DATLFW01. The sequence continues at coordinate 665 of DATLFW010000460.1, read as the reverse complement.
GCGAGCCCATCACCGTGCAGGGCGACGGCCATCAGACCCGTTCGTTCTGCTACGTCGACGACATGGTGGCGGGCCTCACCGCCCTCCTGGAGTCCGACTGGGTCGGCCCGATGAACATCGGGAATCCCGAGGAGTTCTCGGTCATGGAACTGGCGCGCCTCGTCCTGGAGATCACCGGCTCCGACTCCGAGATCGTGTTCCAGGAGGCCGCTCCCGACGATCCCAAGCTGCGCCGTCCCGACATCTCCCTCGCCCGCCGCCGCCTCGGATGGGACCCCAAGGTGTCGCTTCGCGAAGGACTGGGTCGCACACACGCCTGGCTCGTCGACGAGGTCTTCGCCCAGCCGTCGGAGGTCGCCGCCGTCGCCCTCGAAAGCGTCCTCGGCCGCCCCGCCTGACCGCCTCACGGTGCTCTTGGGGGTGGGTGGCCGCCGGGTACGCCTGGGGCTTGTCACGGGCCTCTCGCTTCGGCCTTGGTGGCGGGCCGGGAGCGCCGCCGTCCTCGTCCCCGGTCATGGTGCTCTTGGGGGTGGGCGGCCGCCGGGTACGCCCGGGGCTTCTCACGGGCCTCTCGCTTCGGCCTTGGTGGCGGGCCGGGAGCGCCGCCGTCCTCGTCCCCGGTCACGGTGCTCTCGGGGGTGGGCGGCCGCCGGGTACGCCCGGGG
>DATLFW010000459.1:0-9682 GCA_035540775.1 Acidimicrobiia bacterium | reverse complement strand
GGCCGCCCGCTCGTGGGGCTCCCAGTCGGAGATGTCACGGCCGTGGAGGAGGATCCTCCCGCCGTCGATCTTGTGGAAGCCCGAGATGCAGTCGAAGAGCGTCGTCTTTCCGGCGCCGTTCTGCCCGATGAGCCCGAGGATCTCGCCCTGGCGGAGTTCGAGGTCGACGCCGTCGACGGCGCGGATTCCCCCGAAGCGCTTCACGACTCCGACGCACTCAAGGATGACGGGAGCGTCGGGGCCGGGCGGCACCCGCTCGGGCGCGTCGGCCACGATCCGGGCCTCGGCCTTCGACGTCTCCGTCTCGACCTTCTTCTGGGCTTCCTTGTCGGCGCCCGCCGCCGCCCCCGCGATGAACACCGACCGGAGGATGTCGGGCCGCTCGAGAAGGTCGCTCGTCGGCCCCTCGAAGCGCACCTCGCCCTTCTCCATGAAGACAGCCCGCTCGGCGAGGTTGAGGGCGACGTTGACGGACTGTTCGACGATGATCATCGTGACGCCGGACTCGTGCACCTGGTGCACGACCTCGATGAGCTCGCCGACGATCGTCGGCGCCAGACCGAGGCTCAGCTCGTCGATCATCAGCAATTTCGGCTCGTTCATCAGCGCCATGCCGAGCGTGAGCATCTGCTGTTCGCCACCCGACAGGTTGCCGGCCATCTCGCGGAACCGGCGCTCCAGGATCGGGAACAGTTCGAGCACGCGTTGGAGGGCGGCCTCGCACGCCGGGGGGTCGTCACGCTTCAGCCACTGCGACAGGCGGAGGTTGTTCTCGACCGTGAGGGTGGGGAAGACCCCCTTGCCGCCCGGCATCTGCATGACGCCGCGGGCGGCGACGAGGTGGGCGGGAACCTTCGTGAGGTCTTCGCCCTGCCACTCCACCGTGCCGCGCTTCGGCTTCAGCAGACCGGAGATGGCCTTGAGGAGCGTCGACTTGCCGGCGCCGTTCGTGCCCAGGAGGGCAACGAGTTCGCCCTCGGCGACGTCGAGGTCGACGCCGAAGAGGACCTGCACCGGGCCGTAGGCAACGTCGACGTCGCGCACGCTCAGCAGCGGTGCCTTGCCGTGTCCGTTGCCGCCGGTGCGGGCGACGGCCATCGGCTGCGTCTCGTCGGTACGGGTTTCCGTGCGTGCCATCAGCGGGTCGCCTTCGTCCGGTTGCGGCGCGGTCGGCGCGGCGTCGTCTCGACCACCTCGGCCGGTTCGGGCTCTTCCGCCATCGCTCCCGCCACGATCTCCAACTCGTCGGGGGCGTGGTCGTCGCCGCCTTCGTCGCCCTCGCCGCTGACGCGTTTGTCCTCGAGAAGGCTCGGCACGTGGATGCCACGCCGGTGGGCGACGCCGCGAAGCAGGCGGTCGCGGAAGCTGAGGAAGAGCTGCATGAGGCCGCCCGGGATGACCATGAGGACCACCAGGAGGCCGACGCCCGTCACGATGAGGCGCAGCTCACCACTCAGGATCTTCGAGAGCCACCGGAAGAGGAAGACGCCCGAGATGGCTCCCCCGATCGACGAGAGACCGCCGATGGTCGCCATGGAGAAGATGTCGAGGCTGGCGGCCGGGGCGAACGCCCCTTGGCCCATGCCCGTGACGAGATAGACGAAGAGACCGCCGGCGATGCCGGCGATGATTCCCGAGAAGACGAAGCCGGTGAGACGGATGTTCGTGACGTTGACGGCCGCCGCCGACGCCGCCCGATGGTTGTCCTTTACGGCGAGCAGGACGCGTCCGGCCCGGGTCTGGCGCATCTGGTTCGCCACCAGGATCGTGATCACGAAGAACGTGAAGACCACGTAGTAGAAGGTCAGCTCGTTGTTGAGGTCCCAGCGCTGGAACAGGTTCGGGCGGTTGACGCTCTGCTTGACGATCCCGAGGTTGTTGTTGGGGTTGAGGAAGTACGAGTCGAGCGCGACGGCGAAGGCCAGCGTCGTCACGGCGAGGAACAGGCCCCGGATGCGCAGGGCGGGGAGCCCGACCACGAGTGCGGTGATCCCGCCCGCCGCCCCGGCGATGAGCAGGATCACGAACATGTCGACGTTGAAGTTCACCGCCAGGTTCCCGGTGACGAGGCCGCCGACTCCCGCCATGGCGAACTGGCCGAGGCTGATGTTGCCGCCCCAGCCGGTCAACACCACCAGCGACACGGCGACGATGGCGTAGATCAACGCCAGCGAGGCGAGGATCTGGTCGTTGACCGCCCAGATACGCGGTACGAAGATCCCCGCCGCCAGGAGCAGCGCGATGCCTCCCCACTTGACGGCCCGCACCTCCGGCAGGGACCGCAGCTCGACGGGGATCCGCCGCACCGCCTCCGCCATCGACCAGGTGCCGTCGCCGGCGTCCTGAGCGCGCGTGAGGTGTTCGCGCTGGAGGAGCAGGGCCACGAGGATCACGACGAGGAACGCCACGTCGTTCGCCGTGGCCTTGCCGGTGTTCCAGAACACGACCTGTTCGAGGATGCCCAGGCCGATGCCGGCCACGAACGCCCGCGGGAGCGACTCCATGCGGGCGATGACGGCGGCCGCCAGGGCGGGAAGCAACAGGGTCGGGCCACCGAGGGCTGTGGAGACGGCACCGGCGAAGGGCGCCTTCAGGAGGAAGGTGAGGGAAGCGAGCCCACCGACCACGATCCACACCAGGGTGGTGAGTCGCTCGATCGGAATGCCGAGCAGGGTGGCGCGGTCACGGTTCTCGGCCGCCGCCCGCACGGCGACGCCGGCGTCGGTCTTCAGCAGGAACCAAGCAAGGCCCAGGATGATCGGCGGCACCGACGCCAGGATCAGCATGTGGTTGCCGTTGAAGTAGACGGGCCCGATGTTCACGCCGAAGCCGCTCAGCGGCGTCGTGAGGCCCCCGATCAAGCCCCCCTGCTTCGACTCGAACCATTGCGGGATGTAGAGCTGGATCCCGCCGTAGAGCTGGGCGAGACCGATGGTCGCCACCGTCACGATGAGGCGCGAGGCGTTGCGGAACCGGCGGATCACCAGGAGGTCGGTGAGGCCGCCCACGACGAGGCCGACGGCGACGCCCGCCACGATCGACAGGTAGTAGTTCCATCCGGCCTCGGTGAAGAGATGCACCCCGAGGACGCCGCCCACACCGCCCATCGCCGCGTAGGCGAAGTTGATGATCCGGTTGGTGCGGTAGGTGAGGATCAGCCCGATCGCCAGCAGCGCCGTGATGGTGCCGAAGGCGACCCCGAGGAGCACGATCGCCAGCGGCGCGCCGTCGGGCAGCACCACCTGTGCGAGCAGCCAGGCCAGGAACAGCCCGCCGGCCCACGCCCCGGCTTTGCCACCCTTCGTCTCCAAGTAGGGCTCGAGGCGCTCGCGCACCGCCGCCGGCATCACTGGGGCGAGACCTGCAGCTCACCCGACGGCAGGTTGCCCGGCGGGAAGCGCTGGGCGTTGTAGGCCGTCTCGTAGGCGCCCTGCTGGTTGTTGACGATCGAGATCTTCTGGCTGTTCCAGTAGATGATCCGGTAGTCGCGCGTCGGCGTGTAGTCGGGAGGCCCGAAACCCCAGGTGCCGTACGGACCCGTCCCGCCCGGCCACGACTTGAGGCCCTGGGCGAACGTGTTCGGGTTGAGGTCGGGACCGGCCATCTGAATGCCGGTCGAGATGAGCAGCAGCGTGCCGTAGATCAGCTCCACGGCGAACGCCGGCTCGTCGCCCCGGATCGACTTGTAGGCGGAGTAGCCGAGGCCCGCCCGGATCGGCACCGGCTCGCCGAGCGACGAGACACCGAAGGCGTTCGCCCACTGACTCTGGTCGTAGAGCTGGGCGGCGACGTCCCAGTCGGTGAGAGCGGTCCCGAGTACGACCCACTCGGGGAAGTAGTTCTGCTCGGTCGCCTTGGCGGAGAGGAACACCGGGTAGATGGGATCGCACCCGCAGAGGACGGTGGTGACGTTCTCGTCCTTCAGCTTGGCGACCATGCCGGCGGCCTGGTTCGACATGGAGTTGATGTCGAGCTTGTAGTTCTGCTTGATGCCGGGGTCGAAGCCGGCGTCGCTGATGACGCGCACGGCGTCGTCGTGGCACACCTGGTACCACTCGTTCTCCGGTGAGACGCCGGCCAGCCGGCGCTCGCGGTCCTGGAGGGCCTCCCCGGCGAACGATGCCTTCTTACCAGCGAGCGTCTTCACCGCCAGTTCGGCCGCCACCTCGGCGACGATCGAGCAGTCAGTGGCGACGCTCCAGGCGTAGGGTGCCCGCTCGTTGTGCCAGGCGCGGGAGAGGTAGGGCGTCCCGAAACCGATGACCCCCAGTTCCGCGAGGGCGCCGGCGAAGGGTTCCGAGGCGGCGTTCATCTCGACGAACGGCTTGATCTCCTGGGCCGCCTTCTGGGCGTCGGCGCGAGCCTCGCCCCGGCCGTGACCGAGCAGCTCGGCCGTCAGTGACCCGTCGCCGGTGTAGTACTGCACCTCCAGCTTGCGGCCGTAGAACTGGTACTGCTCGTTGAAGAACTCGACCAAGGCGTCGACCGTGCGCTTGATGTCGGTCGGCGTGTCGACGATGTCGGCGCCCGCGAGCGTCGCCAGCGTCTGCAGGAACCCCTTCTCGTTGGAGGCTCGGAAGGAGATCTTCACCGTCGTGGCATTGACGCCTCGGTGCGTCTCCCCGCCGTTGCTGCCACCGGCCCACTCGACGCACGGGGGCGAGTAAGGGTCGGCTGGAACCTGCTTCTCCTTGCCAGCGCACGATCCTTGGCCCCGCCCTGGCTGGGCGGCCACCTTCTCGCCGCCGTCGTCTCTGACCGACGACACGGGCCCGGTGCCGTTTCCGGTCGTCCCGCCGCCGCCGTTCCCGCTGCCGCCGCCCTTCCCGCCGGCGCCCCCGGCGTCGAACGTGTCAGGCGTGAACCCGCCGCCCGCGGTCGGATCGTCGGTACCGGCCACGAACCCGGTGGAGTTCGTCTGCTGGTCGACGGTAGGGACGAGCCCCGCCATCATCACGAAGAGGATGGCGAACGCCGCCAGCGGTCCGTAACCCTTGAGCAGGGGACCCGCGGGTGGGCGCCCGCTCATCTCGTCGACGGCCTCACGCCGCTCACGGCGCTCGCGCAGCTTCTCGATGCCTGGAATTCTCATCTCGCCTCAGCCCCAGCCTTCTTGCATCGTCTGAGCCGGCCCCCGCCCAAGAGATCGGCCCCGGAGTTGTCGGGTTGGTCCTCTATGAGATCGGTGTGATGATTCGTCTCCTCGCCCGCAGGCGGCGGTAGTCGGTCGTCGCCATACCGAGGGCCGCCAGGAGGCCGAGCAGGCCGATGGCCCACGCTGCGCTGGCCCGTGAGCCGGTGAGCTTGAACGGCTGCGGGATGTTGGACCCGGTGGCGACCTGCGCTGGCGGCGTGCCGTTCGACGGCGGTGCCGTCGTGTCGACGGCTTCGCCCGTGTCGGGGTTCACGGCCCGGACGCCAGCGACCTTCGTGCTGCCGCCGGCCGTGGTGCTCGTGTCGTCGGTGACGGAGCCGAAGCCGCCGCCCTCGGAGTCGAAGCCGAACTTGCACCCGAAGCAGAAGCCCTCGAACACGGTTCCCTCGGTGACGCCGCTGGCGCCGCCCAGCTGGACGTCGAGCTGCCCGAAACCGCTGACCGGGGCGAGCGCGAGGTCGGCGACCAGGAAGGGCACGCCGCAGTCGCTGCCGCCGCTGGCGTCGGGCGGGGTGTAGTCGGGGTCCTGGTTGACGCCGCCGGGGCCGTCGTTGGAGAACTCGTCGAACTCCTCGTGGATGCCGTCATGCGAGCCGTGGACCGCACCGCTGCCGGCGGCGCCGTAGCCCGAGTCGACCCGGCCGAGGGGCAGCCCGGTGCCGCCACCGCCCTCACCCTCCTCCTCGGGCGCCTCTTCCTCCTCGTCGCCACCCTCGGCGGCCTGGCACTGAGTGATGAACTGCTCGGCGAGGGGCCCGCGGAGGTCCTGGATGCCGTCGGCGAGCTGCTCGGGGATGATGCCGGCGGCCAGGCGAATGCCCAGCGGCGTGGCCTGGGCGACCTCGCCGTTGAGGCCGACGGTCGGAAGCTGGAGGTGGATGCCGCCCTGGGCGAGCCCGTCACGGATCTGGCCGAGCGCCGCCTCGAGTTCGTCCTGCCCCAGGCCCTCGCCCGCGGTCTCGCCCTGGATGACGAGGCGGCCGACCCGGAACGCACCGATCGCCTCGGGCTTGTCGTCGTCGTTCTCGTCCGTGATCTGGGCGATCTCCCAGCGGAGGTCGTGCATGACGACCATGCCGCCGAGGAGTTTCACGCGGGGGATGTCGACGGTGCCGCCGGCGGCCCGGATGAGCTCGTCCTCGGCGCCACCGGGCTTGCGGTAGACGCCGGAGAAGGAGCGGGACTGGCCGCCGGTGACCTCGACGATGCCCGGGATGCTGAACCCTTCGATCTGCACCGAGGCCCGCCCGACCGGCGCGTCGGTGGCCTGGGCCGTCTCGATGAACCCCGGCTTCGGCTCCCAGCGCACGCCCTGCTCGGACCCTTCGAAGCGGGACTCGACGCGCAGCTCGGGGAACTCCGTCTTCACGTCGCGCCCGGTGTCGTTCATGGTGGCGTCGAGGGCGGCGTAGTCGAAGATGAAGGCGTTGCCCCGGCCGAGGGTGTTGATGTAGTCGCTCAGCGACACGCCGACGGAGGGAGCGAGGGAGAGCTGGGCGGCGGAGGGGCCGACGCGCACGATCGAGGCGCGGGACCGGCCGCTCCCGGCGACGAAGTCGTCCTCGGCGGCGTCGGCCCACGGCACCACGAGGGTGAGGACGGTGGCCACCATCGCCACCAGCGACACCACCGCGGTGCGGCGGAACGGATGAGCGGTCTTCGTCATCATCTGCCCCGTTTCCCTACGACTGCGACTGCGACTGCGACTGCGACTGCGATCTGCGGTCAAATGTGCGAACCCCGCATTCCCGCCCGTGCCTGAGCAGGTCCGCAGGTGTGTTCTTCGTCACTTCCGGCGTGGAATCCTGCCTCACACGGCGTTCGCCAGGGCGAATACAGGCGCGTCTGGCAGGTTTGTCCAGTCCGGCGCAGATGTCCAGCCCGTCGCAATGCGTGTGTGCGTACTACGTCTCGCTATACGCGACGCAATACGCACACACGAACGGGCGCGTCAGACGTTGGTGATGGCGCCCTTCTCAGCCCCCTGGGCGAGGCGGGCGTACTTGGCGAGGAAGCCGCTCGTGTAGCGGGGCTCGGGCAGCTTCCAGTCGGCTCGCCGCTTGGCGAGTTCCGCGGCGTCGACGTCGAGGTCGATCGTCCGCCCCTTGACGTCGATCACGATGCGGTCGCCGTCGGCCACGAAGGCGATCGGACCCCCGTCGACCGCCTCCGGGGCGACATGCCCGATGCAGAAGCCGTGCGTGCCGCCGCTGAAACGGCCGTCGGTGACGAGGGCGGCATCGCCGCCCCGCCCGGCGCCCTTCATCGCGCCGGTCACCGCGAGCATCTCGCGCATGCCCGGCCCGCCCTTCGGCCCCTCGTAGCGGATCACGACCACGTCGCCGGGCTGGATCCGCCCGGCGAGGATCGCCTCCATGGCGCCGTCCTCGCCGTCGAACACCCGGGCCGTACCCTCGAAACGCTCGACGTCGATGCCGGCGACCTTCACGACGGCGCCCTTCGGCGCCAGGGACCCGGTGAGGACGACGATGCCACCGTCGGCGTGGATCGGGTCGGAGAGCGGGTGGATGACGGCGCCGTCGGGCTTCGGGCTGTCGAGGTCGGCCAGGTTCTCTGCCATCGTCTTGCCCGTGACCGTGAGGCAGTCGCCGTGGAGCAGCCCGGCGTCGAGGAGTTCGCGCATCACGGCCGGCACGCCACCGACCCGGTCGAGGTCGACCATGTGGAAGCGGCCGTGCGGCTTCATGTCGCAGATGTGCGGCACCCGGGCGGCGACCTTGTTGAAGTCGTCGAGGTCGAGTTCGACGCGGGCCTCGTTGGCGATGGCGAGCAGGTGGAGCACGGCGTTCGTCGAGCCGCCCACCGCCATGGTGACGGCGATGGCGTTCTCGAACGCCTCCTTCGTCAGGATCTGACGGGGACGGATGCCGAGTTCGAGGAGGCGGATGACCGCCTCGCCGCTGGCGACGGCGAAGTCGTCACGGCGCTGGTCGGGGGCCGGCGGGCTGGCCGAACCGGGGAGGCTCATGCCGAGTGCCTCGGCGACCGACGCCATCGTGTTGGCGGTGAACATGCCGGCACAGGAGCCCTCGGACGGGCAGGCCGTCCGTTCGATCTCGCCGAGTTCCTCCTCGGTCATGGTGCCGGCTGCGCACGCTCCGACCGCCTCGAAGACGGTGACGATGTCGGTGGCTTGCCCGTTGTGGTGACCGGGGAGGATCGATCCCCCGTAGAGGAAGACGCTCGGGAGGTTGGTGCGGGCAGCGGCCATGAGCATGCCGGGCAGGCTCTTGTCGCAGCCGGCGAAGGTGACCATGCCGTCGAGGCGTTCGGCGTGCATCACGCACTCCACCGAGTCGGCGATGATCTCCCGAGAGACGAGCGACCCGCGCATCCCCTCGTGCCCCATCGAGATGCCGTCGGACACGGCGATGGTGGTGAACTCGATCGGGAAGCCACCGGCGGCCCGCACGCCCTCCTTCGCCCGCTTGGCGAGGCGGTCGAGGGGGAGGTTGCAAGGGGTGACCTCGTTCCACGAGCTGGCGACGCCGATCTGCGGCTTGTCCCAGTCGTCGTCGGTCATGCCGATGGCCCGCAGCATGGCCCGGGCGGGAGCCTTCTGGATCCCGTCGGTGACCTCGTGGCTGCGGATCTTCAGCGTCGTCTGGGGGCGGGCGTCGTGCGTCTCGGGCATGGGGCGAAGGGTACTTGCCGCCGCCGACCGAAGTGCCGCCCCTTTCGTGTGTGCGTATGGCGTCGCGTATAGAGGGACGCCATACGCACACGATTTCTAGGCGGCGTCGGCGGAGCGGCGGAGCCGTACGATGCGGTCGATCGTCCGAGCCGGTTCCAGGTCGACGTCGTCGAGCGTGATGGGCAGCACACGCCATCCGAGCGCGATCAGGTCGGCGTTGCGAGTGTGGTCCCGTTCCCAAGCCTTCCGGCCGCTGTGCCACGTGTAGCTGTCGTACTCGAGGGCGATCCGGAGTTCGGGGTAGGCGAGATCGATCTTCCGCCACTTCGTCCCGTCCCACACCTTGAACTGGCGCACCGGCTCCGGGAGCCCGGCTCGGCGAATCAGCCGCAGAAGCTTCACCTCCCAGCGGCTGTAAGCGATCTCCGGCTGGCGGACGATCAGCAGCCAGCGGAGCTTCCGGAGTCCCCGGCGCCCAGGATTCCGGTCGACGCCACGCCACAGTGCCTCCGGTGACGTACGGCCCATCCTCACTGCGCTTTCCATCGCCACTTCGAGCGTCTCTTCTTCGGCACCTCGCGAGAGATCGATCAGGGTGCGCTCGACGCCCGTCACGGGGAAGCCGGACAGCACGCGTCGATCTCTTGGATGCAGGCGGCGTGTCCGGTGAACCGAGATGCCGGGAACACGTTCGTTCTTCCGACCGAACGGAACCGTGATCTCGACGCCGTCGCCCCACTCCCCGTCGAGACGCCAAAGACGAGCAGCCGTCCGGTGCGACGCCACCGCGTCGTCACCACCCCACAACAAGGCGGCGAACAGGCGTTGACGGTCGGTCTCGGGCGCACCGACGATGCGGTACACGCCTGGGA
>DATLFW010000458.1:0-5115 GCA_035540775.1 Acidimicrobiia bacterium | reverse complement strand
TTCAGGAGCCGAGCAAGCCGCCGGGATCGCTTGACGTCGTCGTCGTGGTCGAACTCGAGGGGTTCGCCGGCCGGGTCGTGGACGTCGTCGACGTCGTCGGAGGCGGCGCCGCCCCGATCGTCCCGTCGGCACGGACGTCGTCGAACAGGGCAGCGGCTGCCGCGGCGTCGAGGTGGACGACCGACGCCCCGCCTGCCCGACCCGCCCGTCCAGGAACGACGACGTTCGGAAGCGTTTCGGGATTCAACCGCCGGCCCAAGGCGGCCAGCGGCGGAAGCTCCGACATCGGGACGTCGAGGTGGACATGGCGCAGCAGGACACCGAGCCACCGATGGATGCCGGCGTCGTCGCCCACCTCGGCCCGCATCTGGGCGAGGGCCGACAGGATGAGGAGGCCCTGGTTGGCGGAGCGGCTGAAGTCGCCGTGCGGGGCGTCCTTGCGGTTGCGGGCGAGGGCGAGGGCGGTGCCACCGCCGAGGTGGTGCCAGCCGGCTTCGAAGCGTGCGCCGGAGGCGGGGTCGTTCATGCGGTAGGGCACGGGCACGTGCACGCCGCCGACTTCGTCGACGAGGTTCATGAAGCCGGCGAACCCGGTGACCACGTAGTAGTGGACGGGGAGACCGGTGAGCTGCCGGATGGTCTGCGCGGTGAGGTCGGGGCCGCCGAGGGCGAGCGATTCGGTGAGCTTGTGGTGGCCGCGCCCGGGGACGTCGACCCACGAGTCGCGGGGGAACCCCACGATGGCCCCGACCCCGCTGTGCGGGTTGGCAGCGAGGAGATGGATCGAGTCGGCGCGGGCACGGGTAGGGTCCTCGCCCGGGCGAGCATCGGAACCGATCACCAGCACGAACACGAGGTCGTCAGGGACGGCGATCGAACTGCGGAACGCGATGGCCGCCGGCCACGGTTGACCGCTCGGTTGGGCCAGCGACACGAGGGCGCCCGACGACTTCACCTGGGGCAGGTTGGGCCGCGGTGCGGCCGTCGACGGCGGAATCGACGGGCCGGTCGTCGAGGTCGACGTTCCCTCGGGGATGCCGACGACGACCTGTGGGTGGTCACCGTCCCAGGTCGCGGCCGCCCAGGTACTCACCGTGAGGAGGACGGCGACGGCGAGCGCGAGGCCACCGTGGAGGCGGCCGAGCCGCGGGGTCGGCAGCGGCGGCGACGACGTCACGATTCCATGGTCGCAGGCGGGAGACCGTCGGCCACGAATTGCCGCGTCGACGACGCGCTCCGTGCGATCACCGACGCCCCGTGAGGTCGGCGGGCGCGCACCGCGGCCGTTGTGACTGGGGTCACAGGAAAGGTCCTTGCTTCTCCTCCGTGCCTTTGCTTGTGTGCCCCCCGTTGCCCCGTCCCATCACGGGGAGGGTGTCGTTTGGTGCGGGGGATCGTCGGGGCACCCGGCGATCTCGGACGCCCGGAGTCCGTCACACACGACGAACCGAGGAGCGTTGCGTGATCCGTCTGCCCCGTCACGACCGGCCGGTGTCGGCCACTCGCGCCCCGATCGCCCGGCGGCGCCTGTCGGTGCTGCTGACCGCGGTCCTGGCCGGCGTCGTGTTGAACGTCGTCGGTGTACCGGGAGGGTCGGCGCCCGCCTCGGCGAGCCACTGCCCGAGAGGACGCCCCGATCCCGACATCGCCCGCGCGTGGCCGGCGCCCTTCACCGCTCTGTCGGCCAACCGATGCGGGAACGGGTACCGGCTCCTCCTGGCCGACGGCGGCGTCTTCGCCTTCGGCGCCGCCACGTACGAAGGCTCGGTCCCAGGACTGCGGGCCGGTGGACACGCCGTTGGCCTTTCCAAGGCGATCGATCTCGCCCCCACTCCCTCGGGGGAGGGGTACTGGATGCTCGACGCCGACGGAGGAGTCTTCGCCTTCGGCGACGCGCGTTTCCGAGGTTCGCTGCCCCAGCTGCGAGCCGCCGGCGCACTCCGAACGGACACCGCGGCGGCTCGCATCGTGGCGACGCCGTCGGGACGGGGCTACGTCATCCTCGACCAGTCGGGCGGCGTCTTCGCCTTCGGAGACGCGCCCTATGCCGGTTCGTTGCCGGGATTGCGTGCGGCGGGCTGGCCGATCGGGGTGGCGCCCGCCGTCGACATCGCCGTGACGCGTTCCGGGCGCGGCTACTGGATCGTGGACGCCAACGGGGGCGTGTTCGCCTTCGGTGACGCCCGCTTCCACGGATCGGTCCCCGGACTTCGGGCGGCTGGGAAGATTTCGGGTCAAGCCGATGCCGTTGCCGTGTCCGCGAGCCGTGACGGACGCGGCTACGTGATCCTCGACCGCGCTGGCGGTGTCTTCCCCTTCGGGGTGCGCTTCGCCGGTTCGGCCGCCGGGCGTGAAGCCGGAATGCCAGCGGCCGACGTCGCGCTGTCGGCTTCGGGCGACGGGTACTGGATCCTGTTCGCGAACGGGGCCGTCCATGCCTTCGGCGACGCGCCCCGTTTCGGCTCGGCGGGCGGATCGCCGACCACCGACCTCCTCGCCCGTGCCAACGCCGAACGAGCGGCCCGCGGCATCCCGCCCTTGGCGTGGAGCGCGGCCGCGGCGTCCGCTGCCGAGCAGTGGTCGCCCCACATGGCGGCGACCGGCTATCGCCACGGGGGAGCGGGCCTCCTCGGCAACTCCTTCGCCCAGACGGGAGAGAACCTGTTCGCCCTTCCGGCCGGTATGGCGACCTCGGGTCATGCCCATCGCGGCTGGATGGGGTCCGACGCTCACCGCCGCAACATCCTCGACCCCGGCTTCGACGCCGTCGGCATCGGTGCCTACTGCGGGCCCGACGGAACGCTGTGGCTCACGCAGATCTTCGTCAAGTACCACGGGAGTACGCGTCCACCGCTGTCGGGCGCCGTCCCGGCCGGCGCCCCCGTCGTTCGTCCGGATCCAGGAGGCGCCGGGTGCTAGGTGGAAGCGGTCACGCCAGGGCGTTCTCGCGGACCTCGGCGTAGGTCTCTCCCAGCGTCTCGCGTTCGTCGTCGGCCAGTGCTTCCCGCAGGGCAGGAACGAGCTCGTCGTCGGCCGTGCCGAGGTGCTCGCGCAGCAACTCCAACAGCTCCGTCACCGTCGCGAAGTGGCCCGGGTCGTCGCTGCTCGACGTCTCAAGGCGCGACACGACGTCCTCGACGGCGTCGTGGAAGTCGTCGCCGGCGGCGGCCCGCTCCGGCCCGCCGCCGCGCCGAGGCACCATGGCGGGCAAGGCGACGCTGCGTTCAGCCGTCGAATGCCGGCGGGTCTCGGCAAGGTGTTCGTCGAGCGCCTCCCGATGCTCCGGCGACGGCCCGGATCGGCCCAACCCCTCGACACGGTCGAGAAGGGTGGCGAGCGCCTCGTGGTCGTCGGTGATGGCCTCGATGAGATCGGGCATCCTCGCCTCCTCGCAGTTCGTGCCGACGCGCTACCCCGTGGCTCACCCGCCCGAAACCCCTCCGGTTCCTCGCCGTGGGCCGACGGGTATCGCGGAAGGGCCGCGACCGCGACCGGGAGGCGTACCGATGGCCGAGCGTGACGCTCCGCGCCCCAGTTCGGAACTCGAAGAAGAGGGGATCCCCGACCACGTCGGACCGCTTCCCGGGAAGGCGATGACGGGCGACCAGCAGGAGGGGCTCTCGCCGCCCCGCGACCGGCCGGTCGCTTCCGAGGACCTGGGGACGACGGCAGAGGAGCAGCGCGAGGGGGAGTCCCTCGACGAGCGCCTCGCTCGTGAGGAGCCCGACCTCGACCAGGGCGACGTCGGTGCCGAACCGACGCGCGGCGAGGGCCGGCGCACCGGGAGGCTCGTCGAACCCACCGCTCAGGGCGCCGGGCGCGACATGGAGAAGGACGAGATCGGCGACGAGTGGGGCGAGGACACGAGCGGGTACTCCGACGAGGAGCGGGCGGTGCGGATGCGGGAGACGGGCTGACCCGCCCGTTCGGCCTACTCGACGGCGGGCTCGACCGATCCCGCCGGCACCCGCTCACCGACCGCGCACTCTTCTTCCGGGCCGAGGCAGTAGACGTTGTACGGCCGCCCGATGACGGGGTGGGCGACATTGCGCACCCGGATGCCCCCGGGGGTCAATCCCTTCTCCGTCCCGTGGTGCGCGTGCCCGTGGACGACGAGGTCTGCGCCCGCCCGGTCGACGGCCTCACCGAGGAGGTAGCTACCCAGGAACGGGTAGATCTCCAGCTTCTCGCCGAGGAGCGTGTCCTTCACAGGGGCATAGTGGAGAAGGGCGATGCGGACGTCGGCGTCGCCCACGTCGTCGAGCGCCTCCTCGACCCGATCGGCCCGTTCCAGGGTGTGCCGGATGAACTCCTTCATCTCCGGCTCGCCGAAGTCGCTGGCGCACGCGCCGGCGAACCCTCCGCCGAATCCCTTGGCTCCCGCGATCCCGACGGTGCTGCCGTCGAACTTGAAGGTCGCAGCCTCCCCTTCGAGGACCTGCACGCCGGCCGCCTCGATCGCCGAGACGACGCGCTCGGTCTGGTCCGAGTGGAGGTCGTGATTCCCGAGGACGGCGACGATCGGCACAGACACGCCGCGAAGTTCGTCGGCGAGGATGGCCGCCTCGTCCTCGGTGCCGACCTGGGTGAGGTCGCCGGCGAGCAAGAGAAGGTCGGCGTGGTCGTCGACGGTCTCGAAGGCCGGAGCCAGTCGTCCTCGAGAGTCGCGTCCGACATGGACGTCTCCCACGGCCGCCACTCGGATCACGGGAGATGCTCCTCGCCCGGGTCGCCCCCATAACCGATCACGGAGACCTCGTTCATCACCTCCACGTCGCCGCAGCAATCGCGCGCCACGTCGAGGATGGCGTCGCGACGCTCCGGCGTCTCGACGGCTCCCGTCAAGAGGACCTTTTCTCCGACCACCTTCACCCTCACGTCGAGGGCGTGGACGCGCTCGTCCGCTGCCAGCGCCTGCTGGAGATGGGCGACCAGGTACTGCTTCGGTTCGCTCACGACACCCCGACCCCTTCGGGGGAGAGCATGTCGATGAGCGTGTTGATCACGGCGTTCGGCACGGTGATGTCCTCCGCCTGGGCGTAGAGCAAGAGGCTCAGCATCCGCCGGGGGCTGCGCCGGGCGCGCTGGAGGAAGTAATCCCAGTCGATGTCGGCG
>DATLFW010000457.1:0-2514 GCA_035540775.1 Acidimicrobiia bacterium | reverse complement strand
CCACGAGCTCGAAGCCCGTCGCCTCGACCACTTCGTCGACCGTCACGCCGGGGTGGACCGACTTCAGACGGGCTACCCGCTCGGGCGACTCGAAGTCGACGACGCAGAGGTTGGTGACGACGCCCGGGATGCCGTGGTCGCGGGCGGCGCCGCCGAGGGTCGCCGCCCGGTCGTAGCCCACGCACACCACGGCGTCGACCTTCTCCACGAACACGCGAGGCGAGTGGTTGGGCACCCAGTAGGAGGTGTGGTGGCTGATGGTGTTACCCGGCCCGCCACGGAATCCGAGCATCTGCACCTTCGGCCGCTGTTGCTCGGTGCCGAGCCAAGCGATGTTGGCGTTGCCGTGCCGGTCGAGCTGGACCGGCCCCATGACGATGTGACGCCGCCCCGACCACACGATGTCGAACATCGCCCGGTATGGGTTCCACGCCTCGACGACCTTGTGCGGGTCGTCGACGCCGACGGGGACGGCGTTCGCCACCAGCAGCGCCTCGCCGTCGGTCATCACGAGGTCGGGCTCGAAGGTCTCGCGAGCCAGCCGCCCGCCGATCATCGGGAGGTTGCCGATGGGGTTGGCGAGGATCTCGCCGTCGCCCCGGAACAGCTCGGCCAGCGCCACGGCGCACACGTCGGCCCGGCGGAACTCACCCACGGTCGGCCACCCTCCGCTGGTACTCGGCCTCCGACTCGACGTCGAGGTAGGTGGCCTGGAACTCGGCCCACTTCTCCTCGTCCTTGGCCGTCTTGGCGTACTCGGCCTGGAAGGCCTCGTCTCGCTCGTAGTCGGGGGCGCACGAGGTGAAGTGGGCGCCGTTGGGCGCCTCGACCACGCCGTCGGTCATCAGCCGGTTGACCCGCAGGGACTGGATCGGGCCGAGCTTGGCGAGGTCTTCCGTCTCCACGATCTGCTCCACCGACATGAACCGCTTCTCGGCGGCCATGAGGAAGAGGTCGTCGAAGTAGGGGTCGACGCCGAGGTACTGCCCGTTCCCGCCGATGTCGCCCCGGTTCATGTGCACGAGGGCGGCGTCGAGTCGCAGCGCCGGGACGGCGACCAGTTCCTCGCCGTCGTCGTAGGGCGAGCGGACGGTCTTCAACCACGGCTGAAGCGTGAGCAGGTCGGTGCCGAGGCCGACGCGGGTGGGAAGGAACGGCACCCGCCAGGCGGCAGCTTGGAGGCCCAGGAGGAACATCCCCTCGTCGTACTCGTCGACCTCGATGGAGCCTTCCTCCCGAGCCCGGCGGAACCAGGGTTCGAGGGGGATGGAGTCGAGCGACACGAAGGAGTAGACGACCTTGCGCACCTTCCCGGCGGCGCAGAGGAGGCCGACGTCGGGGCCGCCGTAGGCGACGACGGTGAGGTCGGTGAGCTCGGACCGGAGGATCGCCCGCACCAGCGACATCGGCTTGCGCCGGCTGCCCCAGCCGCCGATCCCGATCGTCATGCCGGAGCGGAGTTCGGCGACGACCTCCTCCTCGGTCATCCGCTTGTCAGGCATCTTCGGCGTCGCCCTTCCCCACGAACTCGTCACGGTGGCGGTCGCCCTCGCCGAGCAGGTTGAGCTCGAAGGTGAAGCCCTGCTCGAAGCGGTAGGAGCGGTTGACGTCGACGGGGTCGATCCCGTTGAGCGACTCCTTGGCCGCCCTGATCACCGTGCCGCTCTTCTCGGCGATCTCCGCCGCAACCGCCCGGGTGGCCTCGCGCAGTTCCTCGCGGGGGACGACCTTGAGCACGGATCCGTAGTGGTGCAGCTCGGCCGCCGTCGCCGTCGTCGCCGTGTAGACCATCGCCCGCATCTTGTGGGCGGGGACGAGGCGGGCCAGGTGGGTGGCGGCGCCGAGGGCACCCCGGTCGACCTCGGGGAGGCCGAAGGTGGCGTCGTCGCTGGCGACGATGACGTCGGCGTTTCCGACGAGGCCGATGCCCCCGCCGAGGCAGAAGCCGTGGACGGCGGCGACGACCGGCACCGGGCACTCGTAGACGGCCTTGAAGGCGGCGTAGCAGCCGCGGTTGGCGCCCACCAGGGCGTCGAAGCCTTCGGTGGCCTGCATCTCCTTGATGTCGACGCCGGCATTGAATCCGCGGCCGTCGGCGGCCAGGATCACGACCCGGACGGCGGGGTCGGCGCCGAGCCGGTCGAGGATCTCGGCCAGCTCGAACCAGCCCTTGACGGGCAGGGCGTTGACGGGTGGGAAGTCGACCACGACCTCCGCCACCCCGCCGTCGACGGTGGTGTGGAAGGGCATCAGCAGTTTCCTGACGGGGTGTTAGATTCCGGCGCCCACGATAGTGGAGGACCTTCGTGGCCGACCCTTTGGAGTTCAGCGGCAAGGTCGTGGTCGTCACCGGCGGCACCCGCGGTGTCGGACGGGGGATCGCCGAGACCTTCCTCGCGGCGGGCGCCGACGTGCTCGTGTGTTCCCGCTCGGAGCCCGAATCGCTCCCGGCGGTGGCCGCCCGCGAGGCCGTCTTCGTGCGTGCCGACCTGCGTGAGCCCGCCGATGCCGAAC
>DATLFW010000456.1:0-3574 GCA_035540775.1 Acidimicrobiia bacterium | reverse complement strand
CCACCCTGGCCTTTCGGCTGTTACTGCCGGTCATGACCGGCAGTAACAGCCACAACGACGCTCAGGCGGGCGAGCTCAGGCGGCGGGGGTGCCGACGAGGGCGCGTACCTCGGCGACGGCGGCGGGCAGGTCGGTGACCTCCCGCTCCAGCGCCGGGGTCACTCCGGCGAACACGAAGACGCAGCGGGCGACGGGCCGGTCGAGGGCGGCCTCGAGCCCCGCCGCGTACGCTGCCCCCTGGATCCGGTAACGGGCGAGGGCGTCCTCGACGTCGCGTGGATCGACCCGGTCGGTCTTGTAGTCGACCACCACGAGACCGTCGGGCCCCTCGTAGAGCAGGTCGAGGTACCCCTCGACGACCGTGTCGCCGACCGGGGCTGCCACGTACAGCTCGCGCCACATCCGTCCCGAGGCCACCGCTTCCTGGACGGCCCGTGACTCGACGGCGGCCCGCGCCATCCGCCGCACCTCGTCGACGCGATCGGGGATGCCTTCCGCGTCGGCTTGGGCGAGCGCCACCTCGTCGATCCCGGCGCCCGTCGCCAGGTCGGCAGTCTGGAGGACGGCGTGCACGGCCCGCCCCAGGGCGGTGCCGGCCCGACCCCGCTTCCACGGCGCCGCCTCCGCCTCGGCCTCGCCGTCGTCGCCATCCGCAGCCCGGGCCTCGTGGGCGAGCGCCGTCGCCGATGCCACCGGCGCCCGGCTCAGCCGCTCGATGCGTTCCCGTCGATCCGCCACCCACCTCTCCCGGTCGGACTCCTCGGCCGCCCGGTCGACCGGTGTGACGCCGGCCGATGCTCCCTGCACCGGGGGGCTGGCGCCGAGGACGAGCGGCGCCCAGAGGGTGTCGGCGTCGCCGGCGGCGTCGACGACGGCGGCCGCCGGGCAGGCGTGCCCCTCCCGGTGATGGGTGCTGACCACGAGGAGGTCGCGCGCCCGGGTGGCGGCGACGTAGAGGAGGCGGACGGCCTCGGCCTCCTGGGCCGCCCGCTCGCTGGCGGCCAGATCGGTGTATCCGTCGGTGGCCCACCCCGGCGGGTTGGCGCCCGCTCGGGCTTCGAGGGCGCCGTCGGGCCCGAAGAGCACGGCGTCGCCCCGCGGCTGGACGGCGACGTTGAGCCCGGTGAGGAAGACGAGCGGGAATTCCAGCCCCTTCGAGCCGTGGACGGTGAGGATCCGCACGGCGTCGTCGTCGGGCTCCGGCACGACCGCCTCGTTGACCGTCACGCCCTCCTCGGCCTGGCGTCCCAACCAGTCGACGAACTCCCGCAGGGAGGCGCCGCCGGCGTCGGCGAAGGCGCGTGCCTGGTCGGCCACGAACTGGAGGCGGCGCCAGACGTCGCGGGGGCGGCGATGGGCGAAGGCGCCTTCCATGAAGCGGCGGCGGGCGATGGCGGTATCGACCACCTCGCTGACCGACGCCCACCGCGCCTCCTCGTGCATGCCGGCCAGCGTCGCCATGGCGGCCACGACCGGGTGCGTGCGGTCGAGGTCGGCCGGTGCCGGTGCCAAGGGCGACCAGGCCCCACCCGCCCGCCGGTACTCCAGCAGTTCACGGTCGGTGGCGCCGAAGGCTGGGCCACGGAGGGCGGCGAACAGCGAGATCTGGTCGCCGGGGTCGTCGATCGCCCGCAGCAGGTTGACGAGGTCTCGGACCTCCTGGGTGGCGAAGATCAGCGACCGTGCCTCCACCCGGTACGGCACCCAGGCCGCTTCGAGCGCCCGCTCCAGCTGGGGAAGGGTCCGGCGAGTGGGGACGAGGATCGCCATGTCGGCGAACTCGGCGGGCCGGGCGCCACCGTCGGCCGTCGCCACCAGCGCTCGCCCCCTTGCCTCGCCGATCGCCCGGGCGATCTCGTCGGCCTCGACGGTGCGGATGGCCGACAGCGACGTCGCCTTCGGCCACATGTCGCCGAGGCGGCGGACCCGCGGGGCGTCGTCGCCCCCCGCCCGGTGCGCGTGCATCCCGACGTACGCGGCCTGAACGCCGTGGCGGCCCTCGCCCATCAGGCGCGAGAAGACGTGGTTGACCCATTCGATGATCGAGGGGTCGGAGCGGAAATTGGTGGTGAGCCGCTCGACGGCGTCGTCGAAGCGGTCGCGCACGGTGTCGTAGAGGCCGATGTCGGCGCGGCGGAACCGGTAGATCGACTGCTTGGGGTCGCCGACCATCACCAGCCGTCCCGCTCCCACCTCGGCGTCGGCCCACGACGTGGCAGCCCGTTCCGCCTCGTGGGCGAGGAGGGCGGCGATCTCGATCTGGAGCGGGTCGGTGTCCTGGAACTCGTCGACATGGAGGACGCGGAAGCGAGCGGCGACCCGCGTTGCGACGTCGGGACGGTCTCGCAGCAGGTCGCGCGTCAGGACGAGGAGGTCGTGGAACTCGAGGCTTCCTTCGCTCCGGCGCCGCTTCGCCTCGTCGAGGACGAAGGCCACGAGGCGACTGAGGAGCGTGCACAGGACGGCCTGGCGGGTGCCGTGGACGACGGCGTCGAGCGCCTCCTGCGCCTCGGCGAGCGCGGCGACGACCTCTCCCTTGGACCCGTTCGGCCAGTTCCCCTGCCGCCCGGCCGACGACGCCACCTTCCCGGCGTCGGCGAGGGCGGCGAGCAGCGTGATCTCGTCGTTCTCCGCCGCCACTCCGAGGCGCTCGATCAGGCCCGCCATGGCGTCGAGGTGCGCCGCCATCCCGTCGGTGTCGTCGGTACACGACGGCAGCAGGTCGCAGGCCCGGCGGAGGGGGGAGAGCACCGCCTCGACGTCGACGGGCGGCATTGCGCACTCCGGAAGGCGGGCAGCGGCGAGCCGGTCCCAGTGCCGGTGCAACTCCTCGGCGAGGTCACGGACGCGAGCGAGGCTGAGTCCGACGGCGAGGCCGCGAGTCAGCGTCTCGGTGAGATCGGGATCGTCGAGCAGGGCGTCCTCACAGGCGCGCCACGCCTCCGTGAAGGAGACCGTGGCCGTCATGTCGTCGACGACCTCGAAGGTCGGCGGGAGCCCGGCCTCGAGGGGGTACTCGGCCAGCAGCCGCTGGGCGAAGGAGTGGAGGGTCGACACGGCGGCGTCGTCGAGGCCGCGGAGGGCAGCCCGGCACCGGGCGGCTGGCTCGTCGTCGCCGTCGGCTCGCCCTTCGAGGCCCCGGCGGAGGCGATCGCGCAGTTCGGCCGCCGCCGCCTCGGTGAACGTGATCGCCGCCACCTGGTCGATCGTCACCGCGCCACCGGCGATCATCCCGACGATCCGCTCGATGAGCGAGTGCGTCTTGCCGGTGCCGGCGGCCGCCTCGATGAAGAGCGTCCGGGAGAAGTCGGTCGTGATCCGGACCCGGGCGTCGTGGTCGGCGAGGGGCGCCGTCATCCCTCGTCCCCGGGAGTCTCGGTGACGCTGTCCTCGGCCAGGTCGGCGTAGGCGCGCACCTCGTCGTGATCGCGAATCCGGTCCCACGCCTCGTCACGGTCGGCGGGGCAGACGGGGTCGTAGGGGCAGTAGCGGCAGTTCTCGAACGTCTCCAGGCGGCGGAACGGGTCCCACTCGTCGCCGCCGGGCCGAGCCGGGAACCGCCCCGCCTCGATCC
>DATLFW010000455.1:0-3022 GCA_035540775.1 Acidimicrobiia bacterium | reverse complement strand
CGGCTGGGCTATGTGCTCGACGCCGCATGCCGACGACCGGAGTTCTCGGACAGGGAGGTTACCGAACTCCTCAACTGCACGATGCGGCACGTCGAGGCCCTGCGAGACGACGATCGGTTCGCGGCTCACTCCAACCATGGCTTCTACTTCGCGGCTGGCCAGCTCGCTCTCGCCCGTCGATTCGCGCCAACACTTCCGGAACTCCAGTCCGACGTGGCGCAGGCCCGGGACCGCCTGCTCCAACTGGTCGACGACCAGTTCGCCTCCGATGGCATCCATCGCGAGCATTCCACCGACTATGCCCGCATGGTGCTCAGCACCTTCGAAAACCTGATCGACTCGGGTCTCATAGAGGGATCCGACTTCATCGACCGGCGCAACTTGGTTCAGGACGCCCTCGCGTGGTTCGTGATGCCGGACGGGTACCTCACCATGTTCGGCGATTCCCCTCACCGAGCGTTCACCCTCAAACCAAGTCGCGGCGACGTCTGGTACGTGGAGCCAGAACAGATAGGAAGCCAAGCTCTCGTCTTCCAGGCAACGGGCGGGGTTCGGGGAAGGCCACCCGAAACGTCCGTGCGGGCATTCCCGGACGGCGGGTTCGCCGTCGTTCGTGAAGGTTGGCCAACGGGAAGCGAGGACTTCGGCGACTGGGGCTACCTCGCCCAGATCTGCGCCTTCCACTCCCGCGTTCACAAGCACGCCGACGATCTGTCGTTCGTCTGGTACGACCGAGGTCACGAAATCCTCATTGACCCGGGCCGCTTCGGATATGGCGAGCGGGCAAAGGGCGAACTCAAGGACCAGGGCTTCTACTACGCCGATCCCCGGCGCGTGTACGTCGAGTCGACAGCCGCCCACAACACGGTGGAGATCGACGGCCGGAGCTACAACCGCAAGGTCGAAAGGCCGTACGGGTCCGCATTGCGGCGGTGTGGCGAGGTCGGCGGAATCGCCTACACGGAGGCAGTCGTCGTCCACGCGGAAGACGTAATACACGAGCGGGTCCTCCTCTACCGACCCGCGCGGTGGCTCCTCGTCCTCGACTGGGTGTCCGATCCCAGGAATAAGTGTCACGACGTCGCTCAACACTTTCATTTCGCTCCCGAACTCGCCGTGCGGGAACACAAGGACACCGTGCAGGTCGAGCTTCCCGACCGCGACCTCCTCCACGTCGTGTCGCTCGACGGGGCCACGGGCCTTCCGGTGGTCAGTGGTCAGAAACGCCCGATGCGGGGGTGGATCTCACGCAAGGACGGAGAGATCGAGCCTTGTTCGAGTACCGGATTCCGCCGCCGCGGCTCGGCCGTTGCGCTCGCCACCTTGCTCGCCTTCAGTGACCTGCCCCGGCCGGCGTCGTGCCGCTTCGCCGACGACCGGCGGGCGGCGACCGTCGAATGGGATGCCGCCGGCCTCCGTCACCGTGTCGAGATCAAGCGGAATGACCCCTTCGAGATCGCACACCACGTCGCTGTCGAGCGGGGCGGTGGATCCAATCGCCCGTAACATCGTCGTTCCGCTGTGCCCGTCTGGTGGAGGTAGAGGTGGCGAACCGGGACACGGTTTCCGAGGTCTACAAAGACAGCCGGAGCCCGGCCCACGAGCGGACCCGCCGACGCATCGACTGGATGTGCGAGCAGGCGGCGGGACTCGTCCTCGATCTCGGGTGTAGCCAGGGCATTGCCGCCATCCTGATGGCGCGCGCCGGGCACACTGCGGTCGGCGTGGACGTCGAGATCGACCGACTCGAGTACGCCATGAAGGATCGCCGGGAGGAGGCGGTCGAAGTTGCAGAGCGGGTGTCTTTCGTCGGGGGCTCGGGGCTGTCTCTCCCATTCAGAGATGCGACCTTCGACACCGTCGTCCTGGGGGAGGTCCTCGAGCACCTTTCCGATCCCACCCCCTTCGTCGCCGAGGCCGCCCGGGTGGCCCGTCCCGACGGACGCGTCGTGATCACCGTGCCGTTCGGCTACCACCCCCACCATGATCACCGGCACACCTTCTACGTTGCCTCCTTGCTCGACGTGGTGAAGCATTCGCTCACTCCCGAATCGATCGACATCGTCGACAAATACCTCCACGTGGTGGCTCGTCCCGTCGCCCTGGACGATCGGCTCTTCGACGAGTGGGTCCTGCGGCTGCAACCGCTCATGGAGCGCGAACTGCGCGCTGTTGAAGAGGATGCTCTGAGACGACACCAGGTAGTCCGGCACTCGCTGGACCGACACAAGGAACGCGTAGATCTGTTGGTGAGCCAACGCGATCATTGGCACCGGCGTGCCGTGGCGGCAGAGAGGCGAATCCGAGAGTTCGAGGCGAAGTCGTGGCAGCGGGTGCGCCGAAGCGCATTACGCCTCTACCGCGCGAGCCGACGGCGCGTGACGCGCACGGTGGCGGGGAGCCGGCGACTTGGGAGCCGCTCGCGCAAGCGCGCCGGCCGGCTCTTCTTCACCTACCTCGACCGCCATCGCGAGTACTGGCCGGAGCATCGGTACATCCAGTCCGACAAGCTCGAGCGGCGCCTCGAGCGATGGGCCGCACTCTGGAGCATCGACACCGACGAAGCGGCACGGCGGCTCTTCGACATGGCATGCAGGCGAGCGCCTCAGCGCCCCGCTCCCGTCTACGTCACCGGCCTCGGGGGTTCGGGATCGCACTGGGTAGCGGGGATGCTGAGCGAACTCCCGGGCCATGTCGGTGCAGGAGAGGTCTACTTCGCCCCGAAACTCCTCGAGGAGATGCGTGCACTCAGCGGCGCCGAGCAGGGTGTCGTCGCCGACGCCGTCCACCTGCTTCACAGCCCACCCGGCCCTGACGCCATCACCTCCTCCGTCGTGAACTGCGCCGCCGGCCCGTACAAGATCCCCAACTACCGACGCTGGGACCGGCATGCGACCGTCGTCCTCCTCCTGCGAGACCCGCGTGACCAGGTGCTCTCGACGGCGTTCCGCAAGCCCATCCACCGGGAAAAGGTGGCGCCGGGCGTCGGAGACCTCGAATACCTGCTCCAGCAGTGCGCCAC
>DATLFW010000454.1:0-2691 GCA_035540775.1 Acidimicrobiia bacterium | reverse complement strand
CTCCAGTTCTTGGCCCTTTGTGCAGGGATATGCACTGCTCCGGAGGCCAAGTTCGCGGGCGGGCGCCGGCGGTCAGGGGGAGAGGCGTTCGACGGCCCAGGCGCCGTCGGTCGTGCGGCGGTACCGGAGGCGGTCGTGGAGCCGGTACTCGCGCTGGTGCCAGAACTCCATCCATTCCGGGATCACGCGGTAGCCGCCCCAGAAGTCGGGGAGCGGGACGTCCTCTCCCGCCGGAAACCGGTCGTTGAATTCGGCCCACCGCCGCTCGAGGACCTCCCGCGACTCGATCACTTCGCTCTGCCACGACGCCCACGCCGCCAACTGCGCACCTCGGGGCCGGCCGCGCCAGTAGTCGAGCGACTCGTCCCTCGTGAGGTGCTCGACGCGGCCGGCGAGTCGCACCTGGCGCGCCGGGGGCCAGGAGAAGACCAACGCCGCCCGGGGGTTGGCGGCGAGGTCGGCGGCCTTGGCGCTGTGGTGGTTGGTGAAGAAGACGAAGCCCCGATCGTCGAACCCGCGCAAGAGCACGATGCGGGCGGACGGTTCCCCCTCGGCTGACGCCGTCGCCAGCGTCGCGGCGCTGCGGTCAGGCCCCTCCGGCAGATCGGCGTACCAGCGGCCGAACTGGACGACCGGGTCGGGGTCGACCTCCGACTCGTGCAGCCCCTCCGTGTCACCCACGTCGGCCGTCCCCCGTCACTCGACGGTGACGCCGGCAGCGGCCATCGCCTCGATGGCGGCCTGGCCGTCACCGGGTTCGAGGTCGACGGCGGCGATGGCGTCGCGAACGACCGTCGCCGCGTAGCCCTGCTCGACGGCCTCCAGCGCCGTCTCCTTGACGCAATAGTCCGTCGCCAGTCCCACGACGACGATGCGCTCGGTGCCGCGCTCGGCCAGGTGTTCGGCGAGGCCAGTGCTCTCCACCTCGCCGGTCTCAGGGTCGCGGATGGAGAAGCCGGAGTAGCCGTCCCACCCGCCGCCGCCTTTTCGGAGCACGTCGCCCTTGACCACGAGGTCGGGGTGCAGCTCCGCGCCCCACGTGTCGCGAACGCAGTGGACGGGCCAGGTGCCCCCGTCCTTCTCGAAGTGCGGGGTGTCGGGCGGATGCCAGTCCTGCGTGTAGACGACGAGGGCGCCGGCCGCCGTCGCCGTCGCCACCTCCTCGTTCACCCGGGGAACGATCTCGTGACCGCCGGGGACCGACAGGTTCCCCTCGGGGTCGGCGAAGTCGTTCTGCACGTCGACGACGACCAACGCCGTTCGCTCGTCGTACGCCGGCATCCGATCCTCCTCACCGTTTCGGGGACCCTTGTTAGGTTCCAGCGTATGGCGGCGCCGCTGCTCACCGACCTGTACGAGTTGACGATGGCAGCGGCCTACGTCGCCGAGGGGATGGCCGAACGCCCGGCGACGTCCTCGCTCTTCATCCGTACCCAGCCGCCGACCCGCGGGTACCTGGTTGCCGCCGGCCTGGGCGACGTCGTCGATCATCTCCGGGGGCTGCGGTTCGGCACCGACGACGTGGCGGCACTCGAAGCGATGGGCCGGTTCACCCCCGAGTTCCTGGAGTGGCTCCGCGGCGTTCGGTTCGAGGGTGACGTGCGGGCCGTTCCGGAAGGGCGCGTGGTGTTCGCGGGCGAGCCCCTCCTCGAGGTCGACGCACCGATCGGCGTCGCCCAGCTCGTCGAAACAGCCCTCCTGAACCAGATCACCTTCCAGACCTCGCTGGCGACGAAGGCGGCACGCTGCCGTCACGCCGCCTCCGGTCGGGCGGTCGTCGACTTCGCCCTGCGCCGCACGCACGGCACCGACGCCGGCCTGAAGCTGGCACGGGTGGCGCGCGTCACCGGTCTCACCGGGACGAGCAACGTCGAGGGGGCGCTGCGGTACGGCGTCCCGGCGAGCGGCACCATGGCGCACTCCTTCGTCCAGGCCTACGGGCACGAGGTGGACGCGTTTCGTGCCTTCGCCCGGCTCTCCGGCGACGCCACCGTGCTCCTCGTCGACACCTACGACACCCTCACGGGCGTGGAACGGGCGATCGAGGTGGCACGGGAGATGGCGGCACGGGGCGATCACCTCCGAGCAATCCGCCTCGACTCGGGCGACCTCGTGACGCTCTCGCGGCGCGCCCGCGAGATGCTCGACGCCGCCGGCCTCCACGACGTGCAAGTGCTCGCCAGTGGAGGTCTCGACGAGTTCGAGATCGCCGACCTCCTCGCCGCCGGCGCTGCCATCGACGGGTTCGGTGTGGGATCGGCCCTCGGGGTCTCGGCCGACGCCCCCGTGCTCGACAGCGTCTACAAGCTGGTGGCGTACGACGGGCGGCCGGTGCGCAAGACGTCGGAAGGGAAGGAGGTGTGGCCCGGTCCGAAGCAGGTGTGGCGCCGGGCCGGATGGGCCGGCGACGTCGTCGCGACCGCGGACGAAGCGCCGCCTGCTCCCGACGCCGACCCGCTGCTCGTCGACGTGGTGCGCGGTGGGGAACCGGTCGTGCCGGTCGGGGGCGACGACCCCCACGCCCTGGCGGCGGCGGCGACCCGCTTCGACGCCGACTGGGCGGCGTTGCCCGACGCCTACAAGGACCTGCGGGAACCGCCGGCGTACCGCGTCGAGGTGTCGGGGGCGCTGCGTGCCCTCGCCGCCGACGTCGACGTCGCCGGCCACTGACCGCCCCGACCCCGCCCCGAC
>DATLFW010000453.1:0-3711 GCA_035540775.1 Acidimicrobiia bacterium | reverse complement strand
GTCGATGTGCGTGCTCGAGCCAAGCGCCCCATCAGGGCGCGTGCGCATGCCGAAGGGGCAGGACGATGAGTCTCCTCGAAGTACGCGGAGTCGACGTCCACTACGGCCCGGTACAAGCGTTGAGGGACGTCACCCTCGAGGTCGGCGAGGCCGAAATGGTGGCCCTGATCGGCGCAAACGGAGCTGGGAAGACGACGGCCCTTCGTACGATCTCCGGAGTCCTCGGCCCGAGCAGTGGGGAGATTTGGTTCGCAGGAGAACGCATCGACGGTCTGGCGCCCTACGAGGTCATCGAGCGAGGAGCAGCTCACCTCCCGGAGGGCCGAGAACTCTTCGCAGACATGTCGGTGCTCGACAATCTCCGTCTCGGTCACTGGACGCAGAGAAAGTCGGGGAAGTTCAAGAGCAAGGCCGACGAGGTCATGAGTCACTTCCCGATCCTCGCCGAGCGCTCCTCTCAGGCAGCCGGAACGCTTTCCGGCGGCGAGCAGCAGATGCTGGGCGTCGCTCGCGCCCTCATGAGTGACCCTCGCCTCCTCATTGTCGACGAGCTCTCACTGGGGTTGGCCCCGAAGATCGTCGACCAGCTCTTCGAAATCCTGCGGGCCGTCAACGCTCGCGGGACCTCGGTGCTGATCGTCGAACAGTTCGTTCACATGGCGTTGGCCAATACCAACCGGGCGTACGCGCTTGCCAAGGGGGAGGTCGTGCTCGAAGGAACTTCGGCTGACCTGGCGGGCGATCCAGAACTCATGGCCGTCTACCTCGGTGAGTCGTCAGGACCGTCGTCGGGCGGTGCAAACGGCGCCAGGTCGCCGGCGCAGCGAACGAAACGACGCGCGCGCCCAACTGGGCGAGAGACGAGGAACGACAGAGCCCGAACCCGGCGCGCGCCGAACGTCGAGGTCGAGTGAACCATGCTGCCGCGAGGGCTCGCGGAACGAGGTCGCGGTGGCTTTGGGTTTCTCCTCCTTGTGGTTGTTCTGGGATGCGTCGCATCGTCGAGCTGCGGGGGCGGGAGTTCGTCCGATGCCAGGACGAGCGATGTGAGGGAGTCGTCAAGGGGCGCGCACCCTTCGAGACGTCCGACCCAGGCGTGGAGACGACGACGTCCACCCGTCGGCCTGTTCCGAGCGAGTCAACGCGCGACGCCTCCACTGCGAGCGATGAGGAACCGTCGGCGGTGCGGGCAGAACAGGCAGGGAGTGCCTCGACGGGGCATGCGAACAAGCGGTCCCACGACGGTGCCGAATCCGACGAAGCACTGGGCGCGGAGCTGCGGCACTCCTGCCTTCGTCCAGGAGGAGAGCAAGCGCTGATCGTCGAGACGCGACCTGGCGCTGAAGTTATCTACCAAGCGGTCTATGCCGACGGAAACAGCCCGTGGGACTACCCGAATTACTACGGCGGGAGTGGCTCCGGTATCGCCGATGACGCCGGGAGGTTCCGCCGGTCGTGGCGGGTCGAGCCGGGCGCACCTCCAGGCGACGTACAAGTCGACGTCGTCGCGAAGTTCGAAGGCTCCCGGGAACATGTCCGGACCAACTTTGCGATCGCCGGTCCCGACGGGAAGTGTGCGGTCCTTCCGTGATGTCCTCTCGAAATTTCCGCGACACCTTTTTGCCCTCGCGACGTGTACCTCCGAGAGAGGACAACGCGAGACGCCCGACGGGCGAGGAAAGGGGAGGGAGATGGTGACGTCCAGGCAGCAGGCTGGCGAGGTCGCTGCGTCGACGGCCAGCATCGACCTCGACGTCTTGGCGGCCAGGTCGTCGTCGGATGGGGATGCGCTCCTCGAGGAACTCTGCACGCGGCGACTCGATCACTCGCCGTTCCCCCACGTCTACGTCGACGTTGCGTACGCGAAGGACCGGGTCGACGGACGCGTCGTCTTCCAGGCCATCGTCGCGATCACCGGTATGCGTCCCGACGGCGCCATCGAGATCCTCGGTATCGACGTGGGCGACAGCGAAGATCCTGCCTTCTGGCAGCGTTGCCTTGTCACCCTGACGGTTCGTGGGCTGCATGGCGTCGAAGTCGTCACCTCCGACGACCACCGGGGCATCGATACGGCGGTCCTCGAGGTGTTTCCCGGTGCGGCTTGGGTGTGGTCGTCACTCACCGGCGAGAGCGGGACCGCGCACCTTCCTCGAACACCGCTGCGAGTGTGAGGCGGACGAGCCCATCCGGCCATTCGTCGGAGGGCTGAACGGGGACGACGAGCGTCGCCACGACACGGTGGAACTCCGGTACGGGCAGCTCCAGGGCGGCTCGGTGAAGGGCGAGCGTGTCGGCCGTCTCGCCGTTGCATGCCCCCGTCACCATGCGGTGTGCAGGGCGCGACAGCGCGTCGAGAGCGATGCCGATCTCGAAGAGGTGGAGGCGGCGAAAGGCGTCCCGCGTCGGGCACGGGGCGTCGTCGGGATGATCGGCGAGTGCGACGTTCGACCAGAGCATGTCGAGATCATACTCATCGTCTCTGGACCGATCGTCTGCGGAATCAGCGAGAATACGCCCGTGCCCAAGACCACCACCCGCCGTCATCCACACCTCGAGCCCTTCGGCGACCGCGTCAGGCAGCGCCGTCAAGAGCTGGGATTGTCGCAGGAAGCGCTCGGCCAGCGAGCCGGACTCCATCCCACTTACATCGGCGGGATCGAGCGGGGCGAGCGGAACCTCTCGCTGCACAACATCCTCAAGGTGGCGCGAGCGCTCGAGATCGATGCCGGTGAGCTGATGCGCGGCTTGACGCCGTAGCGAATCCTTCGCTTCGGCGCTTCAATCTCGCCTCCATCAGGGGTGAGAACTCACCCGAAAAACTTCGCCTCACTCCCCCAATCGGGGGAAGTCGCCGACGCTGCACATCCGTAACGTGCTGCCGTCGGCGTCCATCGCCCTCCCCCGAGGTCCGGCGGGCGTCGATGGTGCTCGTCCCTGACCTTCCGAGCCGAGCCTGACTTGGGAGGCAGGGACGGGCACGAGCCGGTCAATGCCGGGGCGGGCGCGCGCCATGCCGTCCGTCCCACCCTGCAGCCGGTCCGACAACACAGGTCCCGCTCGACGCCGAGCCTTTCGGAGACCCCCCGGATGGCGGTGACGAGCGGTTGCTGGGGCGGGTCCCTGCCGTACCGCGCGGTGGCGTTCGGCAGGGGCCGCCCGAAAGAAAGGCACCCGTGGCCAAAAATTTCTCGAATTCGCGCGACACCTTTTGGCGCTTCTTGCGTGTACCCGAGTGGGAGGCAGTCACCCCCCGGACGACCTCCCGGAGCCTCGCCGCCGCGAGCTCGCCCGCTCGGAACATCCCCCCTGGAACGGGACGGGCGGGCTCGCTGGCGGCGATCGGCGTGCAACGACCGCGGCGGGGGCGAGGAGTGGGAATGGCGACGACGAGGCGACTCGGCCGGGTGGCGGCCGTGGCAGCGGTGGCGGTGGCGCTCGTCGCCGGTCTCACCGACGCCACCCTGGCAGGGGCCCAGCTCGACACCGGCAGCACGGTCACCGTGCCTCCCGTCCCCAGCGATCCCGTCGACGTGCCGGGCACCGACGATGTGGAAGGTGAGCTCGACCGCCTGCTCGGCGACCCCGACAGCACGCTCGAAGACCTGACGGGCGACGACGGCGAGGACGAGGGTGAGGGGGAGGAACCGGTGGAGCCGACGACCACGACGTCGACGACCACGACAGTTCCCGCCCAGCGCGAACAGCCCGAAG
>DATLFW010000452.1:0-3636 GCA_035540775.1 Acidimicrobiia bacterium | reverse complement strand
GGGTCGGGGTGCCCCAGGCGACGGCCATCGCCTACGCTGCCGGCGCCCGCATCCGGCACCTCGACGAGACGGGCGTCTACGTCCACGTCATCGCCGACGGCGGGATGCGGACTGGCGGCGACATCGCCAAGGCCATCGCCTGCGGCGCCGACGCCGTCATGCTCGGCACGACCCTCGGGGGCGCCTACGAGTCGCCCGGTCGTGGCTTCAACTGGGGCATGTCGACCTTCCACCCCGACCTGCCCCGCGGCACCCGGGTCAACGCCGGCCAGCGCGGCTCCATGAAGGAGATCCTCCTCGGCCCGGCGCACGAGAACGACGGCACCTTCAACCTCTTCGGGGCCCTTCGCACGTCGATGGCCACCTGTGGCTACGAGACGGTGAAGGAGTTCCAGAAGGCCGAGGTGATGGTGGCGCCGTCCCTGCAGACCGAGGGCAAGGTGCTCCAGCGGTCGCAGGGCGTCGGCATGGGCGCGTAGCCCCCGCCGTGTCGTCCGAGCACGACCTCGTCCTCGTCGTCGACTTCGGGGCGCAGTACTCGCGCCTCATCGCCCGCCGCGTTCGCGAGGCACACGTCTACTCCGAGATCGTCCCCTACGACATGCCGATCGCCGACCTCCTGGCGCGCCGGCCCAAGGGAATCATCTTCAGCGGCGGGCCCAAGTCTGTCCACGTCGACGGCGCCCCCTCCATCGACCCCGCCGTCTACGACGCCGGCGTCCCCGTCCTCGGCATCTGTTACGGCAGTCAGCTGCTCGCCCAGCAGCTGGGTGGCGAGGTGCAGCGGACGGGCACGGGTGAGTACGGACGCACGCATCTGCGCGTGACCGGCTCGTCGATCCTGTTCGCCGAGCAGCCGGGCGAGCAGGAGGTGTGGATGAGCCACGCCGACTCCATCGTCACGCCGCCGGCCGGCTTCGTCGTCACCGCCACGACCGACGGCGCCCCCGTCGCCGCCCTCGAGAACACCGAGCGGGCGGTCTACGGCGTGCAGTTCCACCCCGAGGTCGTGCACACGCCGCGGGGCATGGAGATGCTGAAGCGGTTCCTCTACGACGTCTGCCATTGCCGGCCGACGTGGACGATGACGTCGATCATCGAGGAGCAGGTCGAGACGATCCGGGCGGAGGTCGGCGACCAGAAGGTGGCGTGTGCGCTGTCCGGCGGTGTCGACTCCTCGGTGGCCGCCGCCCTCGTCCACAAGGCCGTCGGCGACCAGCTCACGTGCGTGTTCGTCGACACCGGGCTGCTCCGTCAGGGCGAGGCCGAGCAGGTGGAGGAGACGTTCCGGAGCCAGTTCCACATCGACCTCATCCACGTGAAGGCGTCCGACCGGTTCGTCGGGGCACTCGAAGGCGTCACCGACCCCGAGCAGAAGCGCAAGATCATCGGCGCGACCTTCATCCGCGTGTTCGAGGAGGTCGCTCGCGACGAGCTGGAGTCGGCCGCCTACCTCGTCCAAGGAACGCTCTACCCCGACGTCATCGAGTCGGGCGGGAGCGAGGCCGGGGCGTCGACCATCAAGTCGCACCACAACGTCGGCGGTCTCCCCGAAGACATGGAGTTCGACCTCGTCGAGCCGCTCCGCAACCTGTTCAAGGACGAGGTGCGGGCCGTCGGCGAGGAACTCGGGCTCCCCGAGGAGATCGTGTGGCGCCAGCCCTTCCCCGGGCCGGGCCTGGCCGTGCGGATCGTCGGCGAGGTCACCCCGGAACGGCTGGAGATCCTCCGTCGCGCCGACGCCGTCGTGCGCGAAGAGGTGAAGAAGGCGGGCCTCGAACGGGAGATCTGGCAGGCCTTCGCCGTGCTCCCGGCCATCCGGTCCGTCGGGGTGATGGGCGACGAGCGAACGTACGCCTACCCGATCATCATCCGAGCCGTCACATCAGACGACGCCATGACGGCCGACTGGGCCCGCCTCCCGCACGACCTCCTCGAGCGGATGGCGAGCCGGCTCATCAACGAGGTGCCGGGCGTCAACCGGGTCGCCTACGACATCACCTCGAAGCCCCCCGGCACCATCGAGTGGGAGTGACCGCAGCGCCGTTCTTGGCCTCCTGACTCGCGCAGAGCCCTGCACAAAGGGCCAAGAACGTGACGGGTTTCACGGAGCCGGGAGGGCAAAAGAAGTCGAGTCCCCGGCGCGAACGGCGCGAACCTTTCCCGGTATGAGGATCACCTCGATGCTCGCCGATCGAGCCGCGGTGGTCCGAACGTGGGGCACGACCGACGACGAACGCTCCGCCCGCTTCCCCTGCGACGACGTCCTCCCCGACGCCTGCACCACGGCGTGGCGCGCCGTCGAGATCGAGGCCCCCGCCGCGGTCGTCTTCCGTTGGCTCTGCCAGATGCGGGTCGCCCCGTACTCCTACGACTGGCTCGACAACTGGGGGCGGCGCAGCCCGCAGGAACTCACCCCGGGCCTCGAGGTGCTCGAGGTCGGGCAGCGCTTCGCCACCATCTTCGAACTCGTCGACTTCGAGCCCAATCGCCACCTGACGCTGCGCATCGTGCGGGCCCGTCGGGTGTTCGGCGACGTCGCCATCACGTACGCCATCACCCGCCTGCCGCACGGGCACAGCCGCCTCGTCGTCAAGATCCGGTGGGACCCGCCCGGTCCTCGCCTCGTACGAACGGCGCTGCAAGACGCCTTCATGGCCGGCGACCTCGTGATGATGCGGCGCCAACTGCTCAACCTCAAGGCGCTGGCGGAGCGGACCGCGCACACGGCGGAGGTGCGGGGCGTCGTCTCGCAGCACCAGCCGTGGCTCATCCCGCCGCCGCGGCCCCGGCGGCTGCCCCGCTCGTGATCGGGATGGCCGTCCGGCCCGGCACTCCCGGCGACCACCCGTGGGTCGTCGAGGCGTGCCGGCGGGCGTTCGGATCGGAGCGGCAGGCGGTCTCCCACCGCGGGCTCTTCGTCGTGACCGACTTCCCGTTGCTCGTCGCCGAGCGCGGCGGGGAGCGGGCGGGATTCCTCGCCTTCGACGTCGACGGCGGCGTGTGCGAGGTCGTCACGGTGGCCGCCGAGCCGACCGGCGCCGGCGTAGGACGGGCTCTGATGGAGGCGGTGCACGAGGAAGCGGCGGGCCAGGGGTGTTCCGAGCTCCGCCTTGTCACGACGGCGGAGAACACCGGGGCGCGGCGGTTCTACGAGCGGCTCGGGTACGCCGTCGTCGAGATCCGTCCCGGCGCCGTCGACGAGTGCCGCCAGCGCTACAAGCCGGAGATCCCCGAGGGCATCCACGACGAGGTCGTGTACGGGCGGTCCGTGCGACCATAGGGCGGTGACCGACGCCGACGCCCTCCACCGCGACGCGCTCGTCGTCGACCTCCACGTGCACGGCCCGGGATTCGTCCCGCAGCCCTTCCGCACGCTGCACCGGGCCGTAAGCGTCACCCGGCCGCCCGAACAGGGTTTCGACGTGCTCGCCGGGGCTGGGGTCGACGCCGTCGTGGCGAAGGCGGTGGGCGACCCGATCGTCACCCGGTGGTATCGGGGGTCGACACCGTGGGAGGCCGTCGAAGCGCAGCTCGCCCTGATCCAGCGGCAGGCCGAGGCGGCTGGAGCTCGCGTCGTGACCACGGCGGCCGGCGTGCGGGAGGCGAAGGCGCAGGGGCAGACGGCCGTCCTCC
>DATLFW010000451.1:0-4153 GCA_035540775.1 Acidimicrobiia bacterium | reverse complement strand
GCGATGACGTTCGCGATGGTCGGCGAACGAGACTCGGAGGGCGGCGACGGGGCGTCCACCGAGGGCGGCGGCAGCGTCGAGCGTGACGGCGGCATCGAGCCCAGTGTGACCGAGCGGCGTGTTCGTGCCGACGATGCCCGGCCCGACGGCGACGAGCGCGGCGTCGGCGTCTCCGACGTGGCGGGCGGCGGCCAGGCCGGCGTGGAGGTTGATCGCCTCGTGGTCGCCCCCGAAGGCGTGGCCGCAGGTGACCGTCACGTCGAGGAGGCCCTTCTCGCGGAGTTCCGCCACGAGGTCGGACAGGGCGAGAGGCAGGGCGGCGCCGTCGGTCATGACGTAGGCCAAGCGGGCGCGCGGCGCCACCTCCCGGAAGGCGGCGGCCGCCGCCGCCAGCTGGCTGTGCAGGGCGCACGACACGACCGGCATGCCGTCGAGCGACACGGCGCTCCCCATCCGCGGGTCGAGCTCCTCGACGCAGCCGGTGTCGGCCTGGAGACTCGTGTAGCGCAGCTTCATGATGTGACCGGGCCCGGGCGCCGACCACTCGTCGCGGGAGAGGTTCCAGTGGACGAAATGCCATCCGCCCGTGCCGAGCTGGAGCTCGACGGCGCGGGTGTTGACGACGACTTCGTCGTCGAGCGCGACGGGGCCGGTGAGGTCGGTGAGGACGTAGCTGCGCTCGGGGCCGGCGCCGAGATCGACGGCGACGCGCTGGAGCCCCGGGCGTTCACCGATGATCTCCGCGACCCGGCCGCGGCGGAAGGACGGCACGGCGGGAACCCTAGTGCTGCTACAGGCTGGCGATGAGGCGTTCGACGCGCTCGTCGTGCGCCTTGAACGGGTCCTTGCAGAGGAGCGTCCGCTGGGCCTGGTCGTTGAGCTTCAGGTGCACCCAGTCGACCGTGTAGTCGCGCTTCTTCGCCTTCGCCTTCCGGATGAACTCGCCCCGCAGGCGCGCTCGGGTCGTCTGCGGCGGGGTCGTCATCGCCTCGGTGATCTCGTCGTCGGTGACGACCCGTTCGGCGACGCCCTTGCGTTGGAGCATGTAGAAGAGCGACCGCTCCTGGTTGACGTCGTGGTACAGGAGGTCCATCAGGGCCACCTTCGGGTGGGTGAGCGGGATGTCGTGGCGCTCCCGGAACGCCTCGAGCAGCTTGTACTTGATGACCCAGTCGACCTCGCGGTCGAGCTGGAGCGGGTCGTCCTCGAGATGGGTCATGACGTGCTCCCACATCTCGAGCGCTTGCTTCTCCATCGGCGTCAGGCCCCGCCGCTCGGCGAATCGCTGCGCCCGCTGCAGGTACTCGCTCTGGATCTCGATGGCCGACAGTTCCCGGCCATTGGCGAGCCGGACACGACGGCGGCACGTCATGTCGTGACTGATCTCACGAATGGCGCGGATCGGGTTCTCCAGCGTCATGTCACGCCACGAGCCGCGGTCTTCCTCCAGGATCCGGAGCAGGAGGGCCGTGGTGCCGACCTTCAGGAAGGTCGTGTACTCGCTCATGTTCGAGTCGCCGACGATGACATGGAGGCGGCGGAAGCGCTCGGCGTCGGCGTGCGGCTCGTCACGCGTGTTGATGATCGGACGGGATCGGGTGGTCGCCGAGGACACGCCCTCCCAGATGTGCTCGGCCCGCTGGCTGACGCAGTACATGGCGCCCCGGGTCGTCTGGAGGACCTTCCCGGCCCCGGCGTAGACCTGCCGGCTCACGAGGAACGGGATGAGGATGTCGGTGAAGCGGGAGAAGTCGCCCTCGCGCTCCACGAGGAAGTTCTCGTGGCACCCGTACGAGTTGCCGGCCGAGTCGGTGTTGTTCTTGAAGAGGTAGACCTCGCCCCGGATCCCTTCCTCGCGGAGGCGCTGCTCGGCCGACTTCAGCAGCCCTTCGAGAATCCGCTCCCCCGCCTTGTCGTGGACGACGACATCACGGACGCTGTCGCACTCGGGCGTCGCGTACTCGGGGTGGCTTCCGACGTCCAGGTAGAGGCGGGCACCGTTCTCGAGGAAGACGTTGCTCGACCGGCCCCACGACACGACCCGCCGGAAGAGGTACCGCGCCACCTCGTCGGGGCTGAGCCGGCGCTGCCCTCGCAGCGTGCAGGTGACGCCGTACTCGTTCTCGAGCCCGAGAATCCGTCGTTCCATTCGTTCATCGTACGGCAGCCGGGCAATGCCTCCGTGCCCGGTGGCTCACGCCGTGGTCGAGGTCGTGCTCGACGACGAACTGGTCGACGACGACGACGACGTGGACGATTCGTCCGTGGTGTCCTCAGTTGTGCCGCCTGTCGTGCCGTTCGTCGTGTCGTCCGTGGTCTCGGTCGTTCCGTCGGTCACGCTGGTGACGGAGCCGTCCTCACCGACCTGGACGGTGATGTGCATCCCCTTGAAGGCGTGCGGTTCGCCGTCGGGCGCCGGGACGAAGCAGAAGAAGCCGTACGTGCCGGGGTCGAGCTCGGCGTTGAAGCCGGCCGTCTCACCGGGGGCCGCTTCCGCGTGCCCGTCGACTTCCTCGGCGATGAGCGCCTCGGGGTCCTCTCCCGCCTGCTCGGCCTCGACCAGATCGGCGGACGTCGCGCCGTCGTCGAGGCGGCCCCCGAAGATCTCGTGTCGCTCCTCGCCGACGTTCTCCAGTTGGAGGAAGACCGCGCCCGCCGGAACCGCGTCGGGGAAGGTGAATTCGTACTCGTCACCGACGACGTCGACGATGGCCGCTCCCTCAGCCGGCTCCTCGGCCGGCTCTTCCTCGCCGCATGTCTCGAGCGGGGCGATCCCGAGCGCCTCGGCGGGCTCCTGGGCCGCCTCGAGGGCGGCGAACGCCTCGCCGGGCTCCTCACCCTCGGGGGCGTCGCGGAAGGCGTCGGCGGCGTCCTCCAGGTGTCCGATGAGCTCGTCGCGTTCGTCCTCCAGGTCCTCAGGCGGGTTGAGGTCTTCGACGTCGCTCACGAACCCCTCGATGGCGTCGGCGAAGGCGTCCGTGTCCTCGCCAACCCCTTCGAGTTCCTGGTTCACGTCCTGGCACGCGGCCAGGAGCTGCGACTCGAACTCCTCTTGCGAGAGGCGGTCGTCGCCGTCGCAGGCGGCGAACCCGACGGTCGCGACGAAGACGGCGGCAAGCAGGCGGACGGCTCGAAGCACGCTGGACCCCCAGGGTGGTCGTTCGGACCCGGGCGGGATACCCGGCCGCGAACGGAGCCAATCGGCCCAGGGATCAGGCCGTGACGATCCCTTCGAGTTCCTGGCCCCGGATACGCCGGAACGCCCGCCGGGCGGAACCCTGCTCCAGGATCGCCACTTCGAGCTCGGTCGGCCCGAGGCGGCGGTCGTCCGGAGCTCCGAGGGCGGCCACGCCTCGCCGGATCGCCTCGTCCCGATCGAGCCCTTCCTCGTACGCACGCTCGAGGGCCGCGCCCACCTCTTCTGCCTCGCCGCCGAGGACGCTGTAGCCCTGCTCGTCCATGACGGTGCCGTCGTAGAGGATGTGGAAGAGCTCGTTCGGCTCGTCAGCCGTGCGGCCGACGGCGGCAACGAGGATCTCGACCTCGTACGGCTTCATCTCGTGGGTGAAGATGCCGCCGAGGGTCTGGGCGTAGGCGTTGGCGAGCGCCCGGGCCGTCACGTCGTCGCGCGAGTACTGGTACCCCTTCAGGTCGGCGTGGCGGACGCCGGCGATCTTCAGGGTCTCGAACTCGTTGTACTTGCCGACGCCGGCGAAGGCGATCCGGTCGTAGATCTCGGAGATCTTGAAGAGCGTCCGGCTCGGGTTCTCGGCGACGATGGCGATGCCGTTGGTGTATTCGACGGCGACCAGGCTCCGGCCCCGAGCGATGCCCTTGCGGGCGTAGTCGGCCCGGTCCTTCATCACCTGCTCGGGCGAGACGTAGAAGGGCACACCCATCAGGCGTCACCTCCCCCGGCGAGGGCGTCGAGGATGGTGCGAGTCCGCTCGGCGACCTCGGTGGTCTCGACGAGGCGGTATCCCTCGCCGTCGATGACGGCGATCTGCGGATAGATGTGGCGGACGAGGTCGGCGCCGCCGGTGGCGGCGTCCTCGTCGGCGGCGTTGAGCAGCGACCGGAGCGTGAGGTCGACGGCCTCGTCGCGGGACATACCGTCGCGCCACCCGGCCTTGATCCAGTTGCGGGCGTAGAC
>DATLFW010000450.1:0-3690 GCA_035540775.1 Acidimicrobiia bacterium | reverse complement strand
TTCACGGCGTCGCCGTCGACCTCGACGTCGGTGCCGTCGGTAATGACGGGCCGGTCGAGGCGGGCGGAGAGACGGCCCAGGACGTCACGGCCGTCGTAGGTCATGGGGAACAGGACGAGGTCGGGCGCCTCGCTCTCGATCAGCTGCGCGAGGGAGGCGGCCGCCGCCGCCCCGACCAGCGAACCGGAGAGGTCGAGGGCATGCACCTTGGTGGCGCCGTACTCGCCCAACGCAGCGGCCACGGCGTTGCCGTCGCCGACGATGAACGCCTCGACGGTGTCGCCGATCTCGCGTGCCTTGGTCAGCAGTTCGAGGGTCGTGGAGGTGGGGTTGCCGTCCACCGCCTCGGCGAAGACCCAAACCTTGGAAACGCTCACGGGTGTCTCCCTTGTGTGCTCGTGCGTGGCCGCTCGTGGTGGCAGACGGTCAGAGGATCTTGAGCTCTTCGAGGAAGGCGACGACGCGCTCGTGGGCGTCGCCCTCGTCCTCGATCTTCTCGCCGGCCTGCTGCTCGGGCGCCGGCTCGACGCTCACGATGTCCTGGCGGGCGCCCGACCACCCGAGGGCGTCGGCGGAGAGGCCGAGGTCGGCCACCGAGACGGTGTCGACGGGCTTGCTCTTGGCCGCCATGATCCCCTTGAAGGAGGGGTAGCGGGGCTCGACCACACCGGCGGTCACGGACACGACGGCCGGGAGCGACGACTTCACCACGTCGTACCCCGCCTCCGTCTGACGCTGGATGGTGACGGCAGACCCGTCGGTCTCGATGTGCTTGGCGAAGGTGAGGCTCGGCCACCCGAGGATCTCTGCCACCTGGGCGGGCACAGTGCCGGTGTAGCCGTCGGTCGACTCGGTGGCCGTCATGACCATGTCGACCTCCCCGGCCCGCCCGACGGCGGCGGCGATGACCTTCGCCGTCCCGAGCGAGTCGGTGCCGCCGAGGGCGGGGTCCGACACGAGGATGGCCTTGGCCGCCCCCATGGCGAGGGCCGTGCGCAGTCCGCCCGTCTCCTCGTTGGGGGCCATGGAGACGAGCGTCACCTCGCCGCCGCCAGCCGCTTCGACCAGCTGGAGCGCCATCTCGACGCCGTAGGCGTCGGACTCGTCGAGGATCAGCTTGCCCTCGCGCTTGAGCGTGTTGTCCTCGTCGAGTTCGCCCGGCATGGCCGGGTCGGGGATCTGCTTGACGCAGACGACGATGTTCATCTCGCCCCCAGGATCGGATCTGCCCGGCGGCGCGGATGAGCGTGAGCCGGGTTCGGACGTGTGAGGGATTCTGTCGCCCGTCTCGGCGCCGTGTCGAAACGGGGCGCCGGGCCCGGACTTCTGTTCCCCCTCCTCCTCCCCCTCACGCATCGTGACGGGCCGTGCCGCTCGTCGGATGCCGAAACCGGGCACATCTCCCCCGAAAGAGCACGCTGCGCGGTCAATTGCGTACACTCCCCGTGGTGGCTGGGGCGCAGGCAGGGGCGAGCGGTACGACCGCAGTGGGCGAGGCCGAGCGGCTCGACGCCATCCGCCGCCGCATCCTCAACGTCGTCGGTCACGAACTGCGGACCCCCGTCACGACGATCCGTGGCCTGGCGGAGTCGCTCGACACGGCGGACGCGCAGGCCATCCGCTCCACCATCGCCCCGGCACTGGTGCGCAACACCCGCCGCCTCGAACGACTCCTCGACGACCTGCTGATCGCCTCCGGGATCACCACCGCCCTCCCCGTCGACCTTCCCGAGGTCGTGGCGCCGGCGCCGCTCGCTCGCGAGACGTGGGCGCGCCTGGCCGACGCCGTCGGCGGCGCCGATCTCGAGATCGTCTCGGATGCCCCCGACGTCGACGCCGTCGAGGCCCTGATCCCGCCGGCCTCGCTGCGATCGGCACTCGAGCGCGTCTTCGAGAACGCCCTCCGTTACGGCGAACCGCCGTTCCGGCTCGAGATCACTCGTACGCCCGACGCCGTCCGCCTGACCCTCGACACGCCGGGGGCGGCTCTCCACCGCGAGGAGATCCAGCTGGCCCTGGAGCCGTTCTTCCGTGGCGAGCAGGCCGTCATGACGCACCCCGGCTTGGGGCTCGGGCTCTCGGTCGCCCAGGCGCTCCTCGACCGCGCCGACGGCCGGGTCTGGGTCGAGGACCGACCGGGTGGCGGACTCGTCACCGTGCTCGAGGTGCCCGCCCTGTGACCCTCGAACGCATCGACCTGCTCCGGGTCGTCGTCGCCGACGACGAGGAGGACGTCCGGCTCGTCCTGGCCATGCAGCTCGACGCCGTCGAAGGCATCACCGTCGTCGGCGACGCCGCTGACGGGGCCGAGGCCATCGATTTGTGTCGCGACCTGCGTCCCGATGCCGTCGTGATGGATCTCCTCATGCCGAACGTGAACGGCTTCGAGGCCATCGAGCGATTGCGCTCGGAGCAACCTGATCTCGGGATCGTGGCCTACACGGGAGTGGCCGGGGAGTTCGTCCGAACCGAGATGGAACGGCTCGGGGTGCCCCTCGTGTTGAAGTCGGGTGACGCCAGCGCCCTCGTGGAGGCGCTGCGCCGGGTGACCGTTCACGACTGACCCCGGGTAGCGTCGGGTCGATGCACGACCACGACATCGTCGTCGTGGGCGGGGGTCCGGCCGGGACGGCCGCCGCCATCACCGCCGCCCGCCTCGGCCTCTCCGTCGCCGTCCACGACCGGGCCCGGTTCCCACGCGACAAGACCTGTGGCGACGGGTTGACCGCCGACGCCCTCCGGCGCGTCGAGGCGCTGGGGCTCGACCCCGGCGCTGTCCCCGGGTGGGAAGTCGTGCACGAAGCGGTGCTGCACTCGCCCAGTGGACGGCAGGTGTCGCTCCCCGTCCCCGCCGACGGCGCCTACATCACCGTCGCTCCCCGCTTCGAACTCGACGCCGCCCTCCTCGACCTCGCCCGGGACGCCGGGGCCAAGATCGTCGAGGAGAGCGCCGTCGAGGCGGTCGAGATGGACGCCGAGGGCGTCCGAGCCCGTTTCTCGGACGGGGCCGCCGTGCGCGCTCGCTACCTGGTGGCCGCCGACGGCGCCTACTCCCCCGTCCGCCGGCTCGTGGCGCCGGGACGACCAGCCGACCTCGGGGAATTCCATGCCTTCCGGCAGTACTTCTCCGGCGTCAGCGACCGCCGCCTCCACGTGCTGTTCGAACCCGATCTGGTACCCGGATACTTCTGGGTGTTCCCCCTCCCCGATGGCCGGGCGAACGTGGGATTCGGGGTGCCC
This sequence comes from Acidimicrobiia bacterium, assembly GCA_035540775.1. Lineage (GTDB taxonomy): Bacteria > Actinomycetota > Acidimicrobiia > IMCC26256 > JACPCJ01 > DATLFW01. The sequence continues at coordinate 450 of DATLFW010000450.1, read as the reverse complement.
CGGGTCGAAGGCGTGAAGACCCGGTACCTGGCCCAGTTGTGGCCGGAACTCCTGGAACGGCCCAGCGTGCGGGCCGTGCTCGGCCCCGACGCCCGGCCCGAAGGCCGGCACCGGGCTTGGCCCATCCCGGCCCAGCTCCGCGCCGGCGATCTCACCTACGGGCGGATCCTGTTCGCCGGCGACGCCGCCGCCGTCACCGACCCCATGACGGGCGAGGGGATCGCCCAGGCGATTGCCACCGGCCAGGTGGCGGCGGAGGCCGTCGCCCGGGGCGGCGCCGTGGCCGCCCGGTACCGGACGATGGTCGAGGCCGAACTCGGCGCCGACCACCGTTTCGCCCGTCGCCTCGGACGGCTTCTCTCGACGCCCCGTGGTGCCCGGGCGTGCATTCGGGCGGCCGGCCTTTCCGGCTGGACGCGGCGCAACTTCGCCCGCTGGCTCTTCGAGGAC
>DATLFW010000449.1:0-3075 GCA_035540775.1 Acidimicrobiia bacterium | reverse complement strand
CTCCCGCTACCGCCAGCGCCGCCCACGACGCCGCCGTCACTCGTGACCCTCCGGGCGGCGGCGCAGCTGCTTGCGCCGTCCGGCGTGGCGCTTCTCCTCGAGGCGGCGACGCTTCGAGGCGGCCGTCGGCCGCGTCGGGCGCCGCGGCGGCGTGGTGCGGAGGGCCCCTGCGATGGTGGCGGCGAGGCGGCCGAGGGCGAGCGCTCGGTTCTGGCTCTGAGAGCGCGAATCGGAAGCCGCCGCGATGACGACGGCGCCGACGCGCTCGAGCAGTCGCTGCCGCTGGCGCGGCCCGAGCACGGCCGACGCGGCAACGTCGAACCGCACCTCGGCGCGCGTCGCCGCTCGGTTGGCGTGCTGGCCACCCGGTCCTCCACTCGTCGAGAACCGCCACTCGAGTTCCGACGCCGGAATCACGAGGTTGCGGTTCACTCGGAGATCTCCGTCGGTCATGCCGGTTCCCGGTACTCGCGCCCGTTCCAGCGGTGCACCTCACCGTCGACGACGATCTCGTAGACGTCGTCGCCGTCCTGGTCGGCCGCGGTGACGCGGTCGCCTTCGAAGCGTCCCTCGAAGCTGCCGTGGTCGTCGACGGTGCCGCCCCCGACGTCGAGGACGACGAGTTTCGTGCGACCGCCTTCCGTCGGGAACCCGAGGAACGCGTGCCCGGTGGCGTCGGTGTCGATTCCCCGGGCAGGGTCGCCACAGACGACCCCGGCCGGTCCCGACCACGTCGGTCCCCGGGCCGTCACGAGGTGGATCCGAGCCTCGGGAAGGCTGCCGCACGCCCCGGGTCCGACGACGACCACCATGGCGACGCGCTCGCCTTCGTGGCGAAAGCCGTCGCGTCGATCTGCGATCCGGCAGAGGTCGCGCCGGCACCCCGGGACGAGGTCGAGGATTTCGCCGACGTCGAGCGCGATCGGGCGGGGACGAGCCTCGACGCGGTCGTCGTCGCCGTCCTCACGCGCGAGCCCCCACCATGCCCCCGCAGCGAGGACGGCCGCCCCGACCGCGACGACGATCGAACCCCGCCACCACGACATGGTCGCCGCTCAGCCCTCGTTGCCGGGCGCGAAGTCGAGCGCCGCCGAGTTGATGCAGTACCGCTCGCCGGTCGGCTGGGGCCCGTCGGGGAACACGTGCCCGAGGTGGGCGCCGCAGTTGCTGCACACCACCTCGGTCCGCACCATCCCGTGACTGGTGTCGGCCTTGGTGGCGACGCGGTCCTCCTCGACCGGCTCCCAGAAGCTCGGCCATCCCGTCCCCGAGTCGTACTTCGTCTCGGACGAGAAGAGCTCGTGCCCGCAACACACGCAGCGGTACGTCCCCTGCTCCTTGTTGTCCCAGTAGGCCCCCGTGAAGGCAGGCTCCGTTCCCGCCTCCCTCGTCACCCGGTACTGCTCCGGGGTCAGGCGCCGGCGCCACTCCTCGTCGGTGATCCGCTCAGGCTCGTTCATGTCTTCGACTCCTCGTACAGGACAGGCGAGAGGACGCCTGCACCGGTCGTTCCACCCTGTCACAACTGCCCCCGCGGGCGAGACGTTCCCGCCCGTTCGCCGCAATTGCTCTCCGCCACGGGGACAAAGCCTGCTGACAAGACGCCGACCAGCCAGCACCATGAGGGAGCGCGTCGGAGCGGCGTCGGAAGGCCGGCGCACGGGGAGGCCGCATGCTGTTGCGCCACCGCCGTTCCCACCGGGTCGGTCGGCTTCATCGCCATCCTCCGTTCACTCCGGCGGGCGCCCTCTTCGCCCATCCCGGCGTGTTCCCGGCGGTCGTCGTCTCCTTCCTCTTCCTCGCCGTGGCGGCTCACGTCGACCGGGGCTCGCTCCTCGCCACGTGGGACGAGCCGGTCCAGCGATGGGTCGAAGGCGCCCGAACCCCGGCGCTCGACCGCTTCTTCGAAGGGGTGAGCCAGCTGGGCGGGCTGATGGTCGTGATGGTGGGCCTCTGCGTCCTGCTGTATCTGGTCTACCGGCGCTGCCACGCCCTCGGCCTCGTCCTCCTCGTCGCCGTCCTCGCCCGGCCTCCGCTCGAGTGGGCCCTGAAGGAAATCGTCGGCCGGGACCGGCCCGACTTCGCGCAGCTCGTCCCCGGGAACGGCCCGTCGTTCCCGACCGGCCACGTCATGGCTGCCATCGCGCTGTGGGGCTTGGTGCCCCCCGTGGTTGCCCTCGTCACCCATCGCCATGCGTGGTGGTGGGCGGCAACGCTCGTGAGTGGAGCCGTGATCCTGCTCGTCGGCGCCAGCCGCGTGTACCTCGGTGTGCACTGGCTGTCCGACGTCGTCGGTGCCCTGCTCCTCGGGTCGCTCTACCTCCTCGGCGTCCAAGCGCTCCTCGAATGGCACCACCAGACCCGGGGGTGCCTCCCGATGGACGACCTGGACCGCACGATCCTCCCGTACGGGAGCGAGGAGGCGCTCCCGCCGCCCGGTCGGGCGCCGGCACCACCTCGGCACCGACGGGAGCAACCCACGTGAACATCACCAGGAATGGTCGCCGCCCAGCCGGGGTTCGTCTCCCCGAGCGGCAAGGGGGAGAAGCCATGGCTCTCGCACACCACCCAGAGGAAACGGCACCGGCGGCAACGTCGGCGTCCGTTTCTCAGCTGCCTGCCCCATCCTCACGCCGGGGTCTCGTCCTCCCCCTCGACGGGCGAGGCCACCACACGGCGCTCGTCGGGGGAAAGGCGTCGGCCCTCGACGCTCTCGTCCGCCTCGGCTATCGCGTCCCGCCCGCATACGCGGTCACGACGGCCGCCTACGTCCGCTTCGTCACGAGCGCGCCGGGCCTCCAGTCCCTCCTTTCCGATCTGGCGAGCAGCGAGATCCCCCCGCCCGAACTCGCGGACGCCGCCGCCCGCGCCGTCGACGACGCTTTCCTCGCCACTCCCCTCCCGGCTTCCGTGGACGACGAGCTGATGGAGGCGGCCGAGCGACTCGTGGCGGGCGACGGCGGCGGCCACGAACTGGCCGTCCGGTCGTCGGCGACCTCCGAGGACCTCGCCGACCTCTCGTTCGCCGGGCAGCACCGCTCCCTCCTCGGCGTCGGCGACCCGGAGGGAGTGCGG
>DATLFW010000448.1:0-9526 GCA_035540775.1 Acidimicrobiia bacterium | reverse complement strand
GTACCGGAGCGTCCGAGGGCGCCGGTAGGCTCCGTCCGTCATGGGCTTGCGCCGACGCACCGTCGCGCTGCTCGCCGTCGCCGCCGTCGTGGCGGTGCTGGTGGCGGCCGTCGTCTCCACCCTCCCTCGCGTGAACGACGCGCGAGACGACGCCGAGGCCCGGTGGCGCGCGCTCCGTTCCCCGCTCGCCGCCCGCTACGACCGGGTCGAGCGGCTGGCGGGAGTCGTCGCATCGAAGCGTGAGGGGCTCACCCTCGCCGAGGAGGCGAACGCCGCCGTCGATCGGTGGAGTCGCGCGTCGGCGCACGTCGAGACGGGGCCGAAGGCTGCGAACACCGCCGAGGGGTACCTCGCCCGGCTCGTCGGCATCATCCGCTCGTCGAGCAGCCTCAGCGCCGATCCGGCCGTCACGGAAGCGCTCCAGCGGCTGGCCGGGACGCTGCCCGACGACGAGATCGCCGCGTTCAACCGGGCCGTGGAGGCGCACGACGGGGCCCGAGGCCGCTTCCCGGGCCGCTGGTTCACGTCACTCCTCGGCGCCGACGCCCTCACGACCGTCGACGTGCCGCCCGCCGCCCGGAACATCCCGGTTCGTCCCGGCTAGTCCCCAGAGCCGGCGCGCGGCGTCCTGCTTGGCCTGCCGTCGGGCCGGGCGACTACCGTCCCGGCGGCACGAATTCCGAGAAGGGGTGGGGATGGACGCAGTTCCGTACTTTGCCGCGGGGACCGCGCTCGCCGGGTTGGCCCTGGCAGCGTATTTCTCCCGGGTCGTTCACAAGGCCGATCCCGGCACCGAGGTGATGCGCGAGATCGCCGCCGCGATCCGTGAGGGCGCCATGGCGTTCCTCCGGCGCGAGTACCAGTGGGTGGCGGTGTTCGTGGTCGCCATGGCGATCCTCATCGCCGTCGTCCTCGACTATGGCCGTCCCTGGGGTGCGATCGCCTACGTCGCCGGTGCCGTCTTCTCGTCGATCGCCGGGTTCGTCGGCATGCGGATCGCCACCGCCGCCAACTCGCGAACGACGGAAGCCGCGCGTGAGGGCTCGGCCACCGCCCTGCCCCTCGCCTTCCGGGGCGGCGCCGTCATGGGCTTCACCGTGGCCGGTCTCGGCCTGTTCGGGATCGCCCTCTCGTACCTGCTCTTCGTGGAGTGGCTCGAAGTCGACGATGCGTTCCAGGTCGTCGCCGCCTTCGGGCTCGGCGGTTCCTCGATCGCCCTCTTCGCCCGCATCGGTGGTGGCATCTACACCAAGGCGGCCGACGTCGGCGCTGACCTCGTCGGGAAGGTCGAGGCCGGGATTCCCGAGGACGACCCCCGCAACCCCGCCACCATCGCCGACAACGTGGGCGACAACGTGGGCGACGTCGCCGGGATGGGCGCCGACCTCTTCGAGTCGTACGCCGGCTCGCTCGTGGCCCCCATCGTGCTGGCCGGGCTCGTGCTGACGGGCGCCAGCGACGACACCATCGAGCGGGCCGTCCTCTTCCCGCTGCTCATCGGCGGCATCGGGATGATCGCCTCCATCATCGGAGCGCTGACCGTGAGGGGCAAGGCGACCGCCAGCAACCTGGCCCGACAGCTCCACCGCGGCACCAACGTCGCCATGGTCCTGTCTGCCCTCGCCACCATCGGGGCCGCCTACGCCGTCTTCGGGGATGCCCCCGAGGTCGACCAGCCGCTCTACTTCGCCCTCACGATGATCGTGGGCCTCGTGGCGGGGTGGCTGATCGGATTCAGCTCGGAGTACTACACGTCGGACCACTACGGGCCGGTGAAGCGGATCGCCGGACAGGCCGAGACCGGCCCGGCGACGGTCGTCATCGGCGGCATCGCCCAGGGGATGATGTCGACGGCGGCCGCGGTGATCGTGATCGTCGGCGCCATCGGCGCCGCCTTCTGGCTGGGCGAGGAAGCGATGCCCGCCATCACCAACTCGGGGCTGTACGGGGTGGCACTGGCGGCCATCGGCATGCTGGCGACGACCGGTGTGGTGGTCGCCGTCGACGCGTACGGTCCGATTGCCGACAACGCCGGCGGCATCGCCGAGATGGCACACCTTCCGCCGGAGGTCCGGGAGGTCACCGACTCCCTCGACTCGCTCGGCAACACGACCGCCGCCATCGCCAAGGGCTTCGCCATCGGCTCGGCCGCCATCACCGCCCTGGCCCTGTTCAAGGCGTTCAGCCAGGCGGCCGGGCTCGAGGCCATCGACCTCGAGAACGTGTCGGTCACCATCGGCCTGTTCCTCGGCGCCCTCGTGCCGTTCGTGTTCGCCGCCCTGACCATGTCGTCGGTCGGCCGGGCAGCCTTCCAGATGATCGAGGAGGTGCGGCGTCAGTTCCGGGAGATCCCGGGCCTGCGTGAGGGCGCCGAGGGGGTGCGACCCGAGTACGCCAAGTGCGTCGACATCTCGACGAAGGCGGCGCTGCGGGAGATGGTCATCCCCGGTGCTCTCGCCATCATCATCCCGCTCGTGCTCGGGCTCATCTCCGTCGAGGCGCTGGGCGGCTTCCTGGCGGGGTCGCTCGTCACCGGGTTCCTGCTCGCCATCTTCATGGCGAACGCCGGTGGCGCCTGGGACAACGCCAAGAAGTACATCGAAGCGGGCGCCCACGGTGGGAAGGGTTCGGAGCCGCACAAGGCGGCGGTGGTCGGCGACACGGTCGGCGACCCGTTCAAGGACACCTCGGGGCCGGCGATGAACATCCTCATCAAGGTGATGACGATCGTCTCGCTGGTCTTCGTCCCCGCCTTCATCTAGACCCACGCCCCCGGGTCTTCTGGAGCAAGAAGTGGCGCGATCGGCGCCACTTCTTGCTCCAGATTCCGGGCCCGGTCAGGCGAACAGCTCGACGGGGTGACCCTCGAATCGCTCGATACCGTCGGCGGCCGCCTCCACCAGTTCGTGTGAGAGGTCGGAGAGCGCCCTCGCCACCGCCAGTTCCTCCCCCACCATCGGGACGTTCGGGTCGACGGGGTTGCGCCGGGCTCGCCCCGATCCGTGGTACTCCCGGCCGGCCAGCCGCAGGGTGGCCCGGGCTTCGGTGTGGGCGGGATCCTGCTCGACCTCGATCTTGATCTTGAGCTTGTCGTGCATGGTCGCTGCCTCCCGTCGTCGGGTTGCCTCCGACGCTACGTGCACCGCCCCGCACGCGAAAGGGCCGTCCGGCCCTTCGACCGGACGGCCCCATTCACGAACTTGGCCCGTTGCGCATGCGAAAAAGCCTGCACAAAGGGCCAAGAACGAAGCGTTGCTACGAGATGCGCTCGACGATCATCGCCATGCCCTGACCGCCGCCGACGCACATCGTCTCGAGGCCGATCGACTTGTCGAGCGTCTCGAGGTCGTTGATCAGCGTCGTCATGATGCGGGCGCCGGTCTGGCCGAACGGGTGACCGAGCGCGATCGCCCCGCCGTGCGGGTTGAGCTGGGTGTCGATGTCGATGCCCGTCTCCCGGCACACCGGCAGCACCTGGGCGGCGAAGGCTTCGTTGAGCTCGACCACGTCGATGTCGGAAATCGACATGCCAGCCTGGGCGAGCACCTTGCCGATGGCCTCGATCGGACCCACGCCCATGATCTCGGGCTCCAGGCCGCTCACGCTCGACGCCACGATCCGCACCTTCGGGGTGATCCCGAGGGCGGCCGCCTTCTCGTCGCTCATGACGAGGACGGCGGCGGCGCCGTCGTTCAACGGGCAGGCGTTGCCAGCGGTCACCGAGCCGCCCTCCTTGAAGGCGGGCTGGAGCTGGGCGAGCTTCTCGAGGGTCGTCCCCGGACGGGGGCAGTCGTCCTTGCTCACGACGGTGCCGTCGGGGGTCTTGATCGGGGTGATCTCCCGCTCGAAGAACCCGTTCTCCTGGGCGGCGGTGGCACGGTCCTGGCTGAGCTTGGCAAACTCGTCCTGGTCCTCACGCGACACGCCGAACTTGTCGGCCACGTTCTCGGCCGTCATGCCCATCGGGATGTAGACGTCGGGGTACGGGGCGTGCTGCCCGTCGAGGAGCGGGTGGTCGGTGCGCTTCATGTCCAGGCCGGTCCGGCTGGTGCTCTCGATGCCGGCAGCGATGTAGCAGTCGCCCTCGCCTGCCTTGATGGCGTGGAACGCCATCCGGATCGTCTGGAGGCTGGAGGCGCAGAAGCGGTTGACGGTCTGCCCAGGCACCGTGAGCGGCAGGCCGGCGAGGACGCCGATGTTGCGGCCGATGTTGTATCCGGCCTCACCGACGCCGGCGATGTTGCCGCAGATGACGTCCTCGACGTCGGCGGGGTCGAGCTCGGGCACCTGGCTCATCAGCGACTTGATGATCTCGGCGCCCATGTCGTCGGGCCGGACGTCGACCAACGATCCCTTGAAGGCCCGGCCGATGGGGCTGCGGGTGGCGGCGACGATGACTGCCTCGGGCATGAATCTCTCCTTGTGAAACGGTCCCTTTCCGGCGCTTCAGCAAGCCGGGGCGTGCTCGAGTGCGGGAAAGCGACGGGTCGTCGGGCAGCGTACCTGCCCGCGGGTCAGCGGGCCGAGCCGGTGTCCCCCTCGTGGGCCCGCTCGATGCGCGCCACCTCGGAGACAGGGCCCACCCGCATGAAGTCGGCGGCGGCGGCATCCCATCGCTCGAGCAGATCACGGGCAACCGGTGAGCCGGTCACCTCGGCGTGGGTTTCCACGAGACGGCGGACAGCGGTGATCTCCCCCTGCTCCGGCCGCTGCGCCTCGACGAGCTGTGCGTTCAGCCGGGTCGTCAGGCGGCCCTCGGGGTCGTAGACGTACGCCTCGCCTCCGGTCATCCCGGCGCCGAGGTTGTAGCCGACCGGTCCGAGGATGACGGCGGTGCCCCCCGTCATGTACTCGCACGCGTGGTCGCCGGTCCCCTCGACGACGGCCACTGCGCCGCTGTTGCGCACCATGAACCGCTCGCCAACCCGCCCGGCCACGAACAGCTCGCCGCCGGTGGCGCCGTAGAGCACCGTGTTGCCAGCGAGCACCGGGTCACCGAGGTCGTTTTCGGGCGCCCGGATCACGATCCGGCCGCCCCCCATGCCCTTCCCGACGTAGTCGTTGGCCTCGCCGGTGAGCTCGAGCGTCACGCCGTTGTTGAGGAAGGCGCCGAAGCTCTGCCCCGCCGAGCCGTCGAAGCGGGCGACGACCCGTCCGGGGGGCGGCTGCATCCCCCACTCCAGGCCGATGGCACCACCGATCGACGCCCCGATCGTGCGGTCGGCGTTGGTGATCGTGTACTCCAGCGTCAGTTCCTCGCCCGCCCACAGCGTGGCGAAGCCGTCCTCGAGCAACCGCTCGTCGAGCGCCGAGCGGGCCCGCAGGATCGGCGGGTGCTTCAGGAACCGCCGGGGGGCGTCGCGGTCGGCGGGCGGCTCGAGCAAGGCCGTGAGGTCGATCGCCTGCACCCGCGGGTCGTCGGACGGCTTCGCCCGCAGCCGCTCCACCTGACCGATCGCCTCGTCGAGCGTCCGGAACCCGAGGATCGAGAGGAACTGCCGCACCTCCTCGGCGATGAACAACAGGTACTGAGCGACGCCCTCGGGCGTCCCGGTGAACTTCGCCCGCAGGTTCGGCCGCTGGGTGGCCACCCCCGTCGGGCAGGTGTCCTTGTGACAGGCGCGCACCATGATGCAGCCCTCGGCGATCATCACCGCCGTGCCGAAGGAGTACTCGTCGGCGCCGAGGAGCGCGGCGACCACGACGTCGAAGCCCGTCTTCATCCCACCGTCGGCCCGAACGCGGATGCGGTCACGAAGGCCGTTCTCGACAAGGGCGCGCTGGGTGTCGGCCACCCCGAGTTCCCACGGCATCCCGGCGAACTTGATCGACGACAGCGGTGACGCTCCGGTCCCGCCGTTGTTGCCCGAGATCTGGACGGTGTCGGCGAGCGCCTTCGCCACGCCACACGCGATCGTCCCGACGCCCGCCTCGGACACCAACTTCACCGACACCTCGGCCTGCGGGTTCACCTGCTTCAGGTCGTAGATGAGTTGGGCGAGGTCCTCGATCGAGTAGATGTCGTGGTGCGGCGGCGGCGAGATGAGGCCGACGCCGGGCTGGGTGTGCCGCAGGCGGGCGATCTCCTCGCTCACCTTGTGGCCGGGCAGCTGCCCGCCCTCGCCCGGCTTGGACCCCTGCGCCATCTTGATGTTGAGCTCGTCGGCGAAGGCGCAGTACTCGGGGGTGACGCCGAAACGCCCGGAGGCGATCTGCTTGATCCGGGAGTTCTTGTCGACGGCCGTGCCTCGCGTGCGGTACCGGGCGGGATCCTCGCCACCCTCGCCGCAGTTGCTCTTGCCCCCGATCATGTTCATCGCCATGGCGAGGGTCTCGTGGGCCTCCTTCGAGAGGGCGCCGTGCGACATGGCTCCCGTCGAGAAGCGGGTGACGATCGACGTCGCGGGCTCCACCTCGTCGAGGGGGACGGGCTCGGCCGCGGGCACCAGCTCGAGCAGGTCGTGCAGCTCGGTCGTCGGCCGCGACTCCACCAGTTCTGCAAAGCGCTGGTACAGATCGGAGCGCCCGTCGGCAATGGCGCGCTGGAGGAGGTGGGCGGCCTGGAAGTCGGCCGGGTCGGCGGGCGTGGTGGGGCCGTCGAAGAAGATCACGCGCCCTTGGTCCTCGGCCGGCGCCACCGCCAGTTCGATCGTCTTGCCTTCCTTCTCCAGCTTCTTGCGCTTGCGCTCGGGCACGACGCCCGCCGACTCCTGGAGGAGTTCGACGACGTCGTCGTTGTTCTCGTGGTACTCGCCGCCCTTGCGGTCGCGGAACACCCCGGGGGCGTCGAGCACCTCGGCCTCGGGCTCCCCGAAGGCGGCGGCGTGCAGTTCGAGGACGTCACGCGCCAGCTGCTCGAACCCGACGCCGTCGACGGGGCAGTCGGTGCCTGCCAGGCACAGGTCGACCACCTCACGCGACAGGTTGAGGGCCTCGAAGATCTGCGCCCCGCGGTAGCCGTCGACCGTCGAGATCCCCATCTTCGACATGATCTTGAGGACGCCGTCTTCGAGCGCGGCCCGGAGGCGCATCTGCGCTTCCGACGACCCCGACGACTCCAGCTGGTCGGTGTCGGCGAGGTGGGCGACCGTCTGGAGGGCCACCCGCGGGCAGATGGCGTCGGCGCCATACCCGAGGAGGCAGGCGGTGGCGTGGGTGTCGCGGGCCTCCCCGGTGTCGACCACGATCGAGGTGCGGTCGCGGAGCCGGGCGCGGATGAGGCGATGGTGGACGGCGCCCGTCGCCAGCACGGCGGGGATCGGCGCCCGGTCGGGGCCGATGGCGGCGTCGCTCACGACGAGCACGCCCGCGCCGTCTCGCACGGCAGCCTCGGCCTCCTCGCCGAGCCGCTCGACCGCCGTCCGGAGCCCGCCCGGCCCGTCGGCCACGGCGAAGGTGGCGTCGAGACGCTGCGACGGGAAGGGGGCGCGGTCGCCGAGCAGGCGGTCGAGCCCCTCCGGGAACAGGAAGAACGAGTCGAGTTCCGCCAGCCGAGCCGCCAGGCCCGACTCGGTGAGCAGCGGCTGGCGGGGACCGAGCAGGGTGCGAAGCGACATGACGAGCCGCTCGCGGAGGTGATCGATCGGAGGGTTGGTGACCTGGGCGAAGCGCTGCTTCAGGTAGTGGTGGACGGGGCGGACCTTCGACCCGATGCCGGCGAACGGCACGTCGTCGCCCATGGAGAACGTGGGCTCCTTGGCCCCTACCGCCATGGGCTTCAGCACCATGGCGATCTCCTCCTTGTTGATCCCGAACGCCGTCTGGGCACGAGCGAGATCGTCCTCCTCCGGCAGCTCGCCGTCGACCGGCTCCCCGATCGCAAACGAGTAGAGGCCCTCCCGGTTCCACACCCCGTAGGGGGCGAGGCTCCCGAGCCACGTCTTGATCTCGTCGTCGAACTGGACGCCGCCCGCGTCGGGGTCGACGACCATCATCTGGCCCGGCCCGAGACGTCCCCGCTTCACCGCCCCATGCCCCGTGATCGGCACGGCGCCGACTTCCGAGGCGCAGACGACGAGCCCGTCGTCGCACAGCTGCCACCGCAGCGGGCGGAGCCCGTTGCGGTCGAGGGCGGCGCCGACGCGGCGACCGTCGGTGAAGACGACGCCGGCCGGGCCGTCCCACGGCTCTTGGAGGCAGGCGTGGTAGCGGAAGAAGTCGCGCGCGGCGGGCGGAAGATCGCGCTGCCCTTCCCACGCCTCGGGGATCACCATGGCGACGGCGTGGCGGATGTCGCGGCCGCCCCGGGTCAGGAGTTCGACGACGCCGTCGAGCTTCCCGGAGTCGGAGTCGTCGGGGTCGACCACGGGACGGAAGAGGTCCTCGGCGCCGAGGCCGGAATCCTCCGTCCCGAGCACGCTCCGTGCCAGGAGCCGGTGCTCGTTGCCCTTCAGCGTGTTGATCTCGCCGTTGTGACAGAGGTACCGGAACGGCTGGGCGCGCTCCCACGCCGGCGTGGTGTTGGTCGAGAACCGCTGGTGGAAGACGGCGAGGGGCGCCTCGACGTCGGCGTCGGCGAGGTCGGGGAAGAACAGCGGGACGCGGTCGCTGATGACCAGGCCCTTGTAGACGACGGTCGCGAACGACCAGCTCGGGAAGTAGTGGCGCACGCCGGCCTCACGACAGAGCGCCTCGGCGCGCCGCCGGGCCCGCAGGGCCCGGCGCTCCGCCTCGACCTCGTCGACCCCTTCGGGGCGGACGATGACGGCCTGGAGCATGGCGGGCATGACTTCCTTGGCCCGGTCACCGAGGTGCGCCTCGTCGATCGGAACCTCTCGCCACGCTGCCAGCTCGATGCCCTCCTCGGCGCAGGCCGCGCCGACGGCCTCCTCGGCGGTCTTGCGGGCCGTGTCGTCGTCGAGGTCGAGGAAGGCGGTGACCACGCCGATGCGGTCCTCGGGAAGGGCGCGTCCGGCCGCCTGCCCGCCGACCCGCGCGAAGAACCGCCGTGGGACAGGGAGAAGGATGCCAGCGCCGTCACCCGTCAGCCCGTCGGCGGCGATGGCGCCCCGGTGCTTGACGCAGGCAAGGCCGGTGAGGGTGGCCTCGACGACCGCACGCGACGACCGCCCCTCGGCGTCGGCAACGAAGCCGATCCCGCAGGCGTCGAGTTCCGTGGAGCGTGTCCGGCCGGTGCCAGGGCGTGCAGTGGCCAAGGTCGGTGGTCCTCCTGTTGCGAACAGATTCGGCGTCGGGGGGACGCGAAAAAGCGCCGCCCCGTTCCTCCCCGGCACGGCCTCCGGGCTCGGTCTCGGGACGACGCCGTTGTCGTCAAGCGACAGTGTACTGGTGCGGTGGATGCCGAGGCGAAGCGCAATGCGGGCCGCGCCGACGAACTTGGCCCCCGTTTCGGCGCATATTCGCGGCCAAACGGCCAAGAACCGGGGGGCGGTCAGCGGTCGCGGCGGTGGCCTTTCTTTCCCGACTTCCCCGACTTCCCCTTTGGGCGCTCGTCCGATCCGCCGTCGCCTCGGACGGAGACGTCGACGGCGGATCGGACGAGCGCCCAAAGGGGAAGTCGGGGAAG
>DATLFW010000447.1:0-6770 GCA_035540775.1 Acidimicrobiia bacterium | reverse complement strand
AGGCGATGCGCCGCGCCCGCCGTTCGGCCGTCTCGCGGGGTGTCTCGCCCCGTTCCAGCCAGAGCTCGTGCTGGCGCCGCAGGTGGTCGGGGAGACGGTGCACGTGCCGGCGGTTGATCGGGGGGAGGTTGCGCCGGACGGCGATCGACCCGTCGCTGTGCGCGTAGGCGAGATCGAACTGGACGAGGCGGGTGAGGCTGCGGACGAGGGGAGAGTTGCGGGTGTCGCGTGGCCCGAGGCCGAGCGCCTGCGCGGTGGCGGCGACCGGGATCTCGACGACGGAATCCTGGGCCGTCACGCCCTCCTCGTCGAAACGATGGGCGAGATGGCGCAGGAGGAGCACCGCCGTCGGTCCCAGCGTCGGAAGCCAGAAGGTCTCGACGTACAGCGAGCGGGGATCGTGGCCCAGAGTGTCGATCACCGGGTCGGGCCAGGGGCGGATGCGCAGGACGTCGATGGTCGTGGTCTCGGGCTCGGACACGGGGGCCTCCTGGAGGAGCGGGCGTCGGTCGCCCCCGCTAAGCGCGTCTCACCCCCCGGACGCGACACCCCTCACGGGAATCTGGAGCAAGACATGGCGTCATGGCGACCACTTCTTGCTCGAGATTCCCGGGTGGGCCCCCGGCTGGGAGCGGTGGGGAGGGGCGCCGGTACGCTTGCCGGCATGGCCGACGACCAGCGGTTCACCGATTCCGGAATCGAGATCGACCTCGTCTACACGCCCGAGCACCTCGCCGGGTGGGACGCCGACGAGCAACTGGGCGCTCCGGGCGAGGCGCCGTACACGCGGGGCGTCTACCCCACGATGTACCGGACCCGCCCCTGGACGATGCGCCAGTACGCCGGGTTCGGCACGGCCGAGGAGACGAACCAGCGGTTCCACTATCTCCTGAAGGCCGGCCAGACCGGCCTCTCGTGCGCCTTCGACCTTCCGACCCAGATGGGCTACGACTCCGACCATCCCCGGGCCGCCGGCGAGGTGGGCAAGGTCGGCGTGGCCATCGACTCCCTCGAGGACATGGAGCGCCTCCTCGACGGCATCCCGCTCGACCAGGCCACGACCTCGATGACGATCAACGCCACCGCGTCGATCCTCCTGTTGCTCTACGAGCTGGTCGCCGAGAAGCAGGGGATCCCGTCGGAGAAGATCGGCGGGACGGTCCAGAACGACCTGTTGAAGGAGTACGTCGCCCGGGGCACCTACATCTACCCGCCCCGGCCGTCGATGCGGATCATCACCGACCTCTTCGCCTACTGCCGCAAGCACATCCCCCGGTGGAACACGATCTCGATCTCCGGCTACCACATCCGTGAGGCTGGCTCGACGGCGGCGCAGGAACTCGCCTTCACCCTCTCCAACGCCATCGCCTACGTGCAGGCGGCCATCGACGCCGGGCTCGGCGTCGACGAGTTCGCCCCCCGGCTCTCGTTCTTCTGGAACGGCCACAACAACTTCTTCGAGGAGGTGGCGAAGTTCCGGGCGTCGCGCCGCATGTGGTACCGGATCATGACGGAACGCTTCGGTGCCCAGGACGAGAAGTCGAAGCTGATGCGCTTCCACACCCAGACGGGTGGGTCGACGCTCACCGCCCAGCAGCCGGAGAACAACGTCGTGCGGGTGGCGGTGCAGAGCATGGCGGCTGTCCTCGGGGGCACGCAGTCGCTCCACACGAACGGGTTCGACGAGGCCCTCGGCCTCCCCACCGAACGGGCGGCGCGCATCGCGCTGCGGACCCAGCAGATCATCGCCCACGAGTCGGGCGTCACCGACACCGTCGACCCGCTCGCCGGCTCCTACTTCGTCGAGCGTCTGACCGACGAGGTCGAGGCGAAGGCGTGGGAGTACATCGAGAAGATCGACGCCATGGGAGGCGCCGTCTCGGCCATCGAGGCGGGCTACATGCAGGAGGAGATCGAGAAGGCGGCCTTCCAGTGGGCGAAGGACGTCGAGGAGGACCGCAAGATCATCGTCGGCGTCAACCGCTTCGTCGACGACGAGCCGGAAGCGGCCGAGGTCTTCCCGATCGACCCCGAACTCGAGCGACGCCAGGCCGCCCGTCTCGCCGACCTCCGGGCCCGGCGTGACAACGAGGCGGTGACGAAGGCGCTCGAGGACCTGCGGGCGGCGGCGCAGGGGAGCGACAACGTCCTCTACCCGATGAAGGAAGCGCTGCGTCTCTACGCGACCCTCGGCGAGGTGAGCGACGTCCTACGCGACGTCTTCGGCGTCTACCAGCCCTCGCGGTAGGTCCGACGGAATCTGGAGCGCGTGTGTTGTCTGCGGGACAACGAGCTTGCTCCAGAAACCCGTGCCGTCACGGGAAGGCCGGTTGCGGCGTCTGCGGTGCCAGGGGGTCGACGGGCACGGTGTGTGTCGGGGCGGTCGGGATGACCGGCGGCTGGTAGGTCGGCGGCGTCTCGTAGTCGAACTCGTACTGGAAGTCGTCGCTGCCCCCGTCCGGTTCGAGCACGCCACCGTCTCGAACGTCGACGCGCTGGAAGTCGTCGAGCCGGCGCGCGGAGTCGGGAGCCGTGGCTGCGACGACGACGCCGGCGAGGACGACGGCGCCGGCCAACGCTCCGACCACCCGGCCGTGGTGACGGGCCAGGAGGCCGGGACCGGTCACGACCGCAGTTCGGGGTGGTCTTCGACGAGTCCTTCGACGTAGCGGTGGAAGGCGATGTGGTCGGACGACACCTCCCGCCGTTCACCGTCGCGCTCGACCGTCACCATGTCGACGGCGTCGCTGCCCGATCCGATCGTCACGCCGACCGGTGACCAGCCGTCGTCGATCAGCGTGCGCAGTTCCTCGAGTTGCGGGTCATCTCCCCATCCAGCCATGCCCCATCGTCGCGCGCGAAGCACCACCCTGGCGTCGACCCGCCGCCGATGGCGGGTCAGCTCGCCTGGCGCTGATGCCCTTCGGGGGGCCGGCTGGCCTCCAGGGCCTGTCGTGCCCGGGCGACGCCGTCAAGCCCCCGCCGCTTCGTTTCGGCGTCGAGCGCCCAGCGGGCACGCCATTCCGCCCGCTTGGCCTCACGCCGGCGACGCGACGCGGTCGACTTCGCCCGGCCGCTCCGTGCCCGGCCCCTCGATTCGCCCGTGATCAGCCGGAGCTGTGCTTCCACGCCTTCATGATGCCCGCCCCCTGTGACAGGAATGCAGGGCCGATCTCCTGGGCGTCCGAGAGCGACCCCCCGCCCGCATTACCGTTGCAGCGTGCAATGGGACGCCGAACGGGGCGCCGAACGAACCAAGCAGCGCGACCGGCTCCTGGCGCAGTACGTGCGTCACGAACTGGCCGCCTACTCGTCGTACTGGCGCCGCGAGTTCATGCGCCGTGGGGTCGAGCCGCGGTCCGTTCGCGGGCTCGCCGATCTCGGCCAGGTCGAGCCGCTCGAATGGGCCGCCGTGGCCGCCGATCCCGGTGCCTTCCTCCTGCGCCCCGACGAAGGTGACATCGCCCGCCACGGCGATCGGCGGCTCGTCCTCGCCGTGACGTGGGCGAAGCTGCGACGCAGCACCGACCGCCTCAACCGCGAGGTCGTCGAGCCGAGGTACAAGCCTGTCCACTGGCACCTCGATCACGGGGTGCCGATCGGTTCGACCGAGTCAGACCTCGATCGCCTGGGCCAAGCCGGCGCCCGGATCTTCTCCCTCGCCGGGCTCTCGCGCTCCGACGTGCTCGTCGGCGTGGGCGACGACACGGAGGGCCTGGCGTGGTGGCAGGTCGCCCATGGGGCGCGCGTGGCGCATCTTTCCGCCGTCCATCTCGGCCCCGCCGCCGACCCTGAACTCGTCGCCGCCGCTCGTCCGACCGCTCTGGCCGGCGATCGGGCGTCGCTCTTGGGGGTCCTGCAGCGCCTCGCCGCCGCCGAGGTGGTCCTCGACGACCTCCACACCGTGCTGGTGGCCGGCGAGCTGCCGACGGCCGGGCAGCGCGACGAGCTTGCTGCTGCGGCCGAGGCCGTCGCCGGGCGGCCAGAGGGCGTCGCTGTCGTCGTGATGTGGGGCCCCCGCGGCGCTCGAGCCATGTGGGGCGAGTGCCGGGAGGGGTCGGCGTTCCACACCTTCCCCGACATGGAAATCGTCGAGGTCGACGCCGGTGAGCGCAGGCCCCGGGAGGAGGGCGCCGGCGAGCTGCTCTGGTCGAGCCTCGGATGGCACGGCACCGCCGTCTTCCGGGTGCGAACGGGCGTCACGGCCGCCGTCAAGGACGGGCGGTGCAAGGCGTGCGGGCGGACGGGGCCGATGGTGTCGGTGGGTGAGCGGCCAGCGGCCGGCCTCCACACCCGCGTGCTCGCTGGTCACGACGAGGTATCGGCCTTCCAGGTCGAACTCCGCCGGGTGAACGGCCACGAGGAGACGATCGTCTTCCTCGCGCTCCGGCCGGGCGCCGATCTCGGCGAGGTGCTTTCCGATCTCGAAGGCGACCTGCGCGCGACGCAGTACGTCCTGTTGCGAAAGCGCGAGGTCGAGGCGAAGGTCAAGGAGGCCGGCGCCCGGGTCCTCGATCGCCGCTGACCGTCGCCCTCGGTCAGCCGATCAGCCGATCAGGCGGACCGCCGAGGCGACGGCGAGGCTGAGGGCGGCGATGGTCGCCGTCCACTTCACGAACCGCACCGTCTGCTTCTCGACGACCGCCTCGAAACGGGCCTCGGCCCGCTCGATGCGCGCGTCGGTCCGCTCGAACCGCAGCGCCATGCGCTCTTCCAGGGCAGCGAGGTCCTGCTTGAGGGCGACCAGATCATGCTTGGTCGCGACGTCGGCCCACCCGACCGGCGGCAGCAGTTCCATCAGCCCGTTCGCCACCTCGTCGCCGTGCGACTCCCGGAACGCCTCGTAGATCCGGTAGCGCTGTTCCTCGCTGATCGCCATGGTGTCCTCCCGCTCGGTGTTTCGATCGGGAGTCATGGCCTGACTCCGAGGCGCCCTCGAAGTGTACGCCCGACCGCTGACGGCGAGTACCGGTGGCCGGGTAGCGTCAGGGGACGCGAGCCGCCCAGGAGGAACGCCGATGTCCGACGAGCAGGTTCCCTCGACGCCGGAGACGCCCGACCCGGGTGTTGCCGACCAGGTCGGGAAGGCGGCCGAACGGGAAGGCCGGGCCGGGGCGCCGGCCGGTGACCGAAGTGGCGACGGCACCCTGTTCGGGGAGCCCGTCCTGGTGGTCAACCAGAAGGCCAAGTTCATCGAGGTGACCAACGAGTACACGGTGTTCGACCAATACGGGACGCGCATCGGCGCCGTCCGGGAGGTCGGCCAGGGGATGCTGCGCAAGGCCCTGCGCCTCCTCACCTCCTTCGACCAGTACCTCACCCACCGCTACGAGGTCGTCGACGCCTCGGGGGCCGTCCAGCTCCAGGTCACGCGGCCGGCGAAGTTCCTGAAGTCGCGCTTCGTCATCGCCGACGCCACCGGCAACGAGATCGGGGCGGTCGTCCAGGACAACGTGGTGGGCAAGAAGCGTTTCCGGCTGGAGACGGCGGCGGGCGCCGTCCAGGGGATGATCCAGGCCGAGAACTGGCGAGCATGGGACTTCTCGATCCGCGACCACCTCGACCAGGAGGTGGCAAGGGTGACCAAGACGTGGGAAGGGCTGGCCAAGGCGGCCTTCACCACGGCCGACAACTACGTGGTGCGGATCCACCGTGACCTCGACGAGCCGCTCCGGTCGCTCGTGGTCGCCTCCGCCCTGTCGATCGACACGGCCCTCAAGCAGGACGCCTCCGGCTTCAACTAGCGACCCGGCGTCGCCCCTCCCCGGGAATCTGGAGCAAGAAATGGCGTCATCGCGACCACTTCTTGCTCCAGATTCCCAGCGGACGCCGAGGAATTGGGGTGGCGGGGGCACCGGTACACTCGGCCTCGTGGCCACCACCGCCTACCTCGACTACGCCGCATCCACCCCCGTCCGCCCCGAGGCGGTCGAGGCGATGCGCCCGTTCCTCGCCGACGTCTTCGGCAACCCTTCCGGGATGCATGACGCCGCCCGCCGCGCCAAGACGGCGCTGGAAGAGGCACGCGAGCAGGTGGCCGACGCCCTCGGCGCCCAGCCGCGTGAGGTCGTCTTCACCGGAGGCGGGACCGAGGCCGACAACCTCGCCGTGAAGGGGACCGCGTGGGCGGCGCGTGAGCAGCACGCCGGCGACACCATCGTCGTCACCGCCTTCGAGCACCACGGGGTCCTCGGACCGGCCGAGCGGCTGGAACGCGAAGGGTTCCACGTCCGTCATGTCAAGGTGCTCCCGAGCGGCGTCGTCGACCTCGACCACCTTGCCGCTTCCGTCGACGAGTCGACGGCGGTCGTCTCCGTCATGCTGGTCAATAACGAGGTCGGCACCATCCAGCCCCTCGACGAGGTCGTGCGCATCGTCCGGGAGCGTGCTCCGCGGGCCGTCGTGCACACCGACGCCGTCCAGGCCGTCCCGTGGCTCGACGTCGCCGCTGCCACCGCAGCCGTCGACCTCGTTGCGATCTCCGCCCACAAGTTCGGAGGGCCGAAGGGCGTCGGCGCCCTCGTGGTGCGCGACGGGGTCCGCCTCGTGCCGGTCATCGACGGCGGTGGCCAGGAGATGGGACGCCGATCGGGCACCCACAACATGTCGGGCATCGTCGGCATGGCGGCGGCCCTCGGCGTGACGACGGCCGCCCGCCCCGCCGAGGTCGAGCGAGTCAGCGCCCTCCGTGACCGGCTGGCGGCCGGGCTCGCCGAGGCCGTCCCCGACGCCTTCTTCAACGGTGACGACGCCCATAGGGTGGCGGGCAA
>DATLFW010000446.1:0-3736 GCA_035540775.1 Acidimicrobiia bacterium | reverse complement strand
GCCGGTCATGACCGGCAGGAACAGCCCAAACGACGGGTCAGTCGAAGAGCAGGTCGGCGAGGCGGTCGCGGTGCCAGTCGGTCGTACCGAGCAGGTGCTCCGACGCGTAGGCCCGCCGGATGAACAGGTGGAGGTCGTGCTCCCAAGTGTAGCCGATCCCACCGTGGGTCTGGACGCCGTCCTTGGCCGCCCGCCGCGCCGCATCGCCTGCCGCCGCCTTCGCTGCGTGGGCCGCCCGGTGCCGGTCGGGGTCGTCGGCGTCGATCGTCATCGCCGCGTAGTAGACGGCCGCCGTCGCCCGCTCCACGTCGAGCGCCATGTCGGCGAGCTTGTGCTGGACGGCCTGGAACGACCCGATCGGCACGTCGAACTGCACTCGCTCCTTGGCGTACTCGACCGACAGTTCGAGCAGCCGCCGGGCGGTGCCCACCATGTCGGCGGCCATGGCGACGGTCGCCCGCTCCAGCACGCCGGCAAGGGCGTCGGGGGCGACATCGACCGCCCCCGACGTGTCGGCCGGGACGTCGATCTCGAAGACCCGCCGGGTCGAGTCGATCAGCTCGATCGGGCGCACGGCGGCCGGGTCCGTCACGACCACCCGCGGCCCCGGCAGCACCACGGCCACCTTCTCCACCCGGTCGGCGTCGAGGACGAAGGTGCGGACGGGGTCGTCGCTCACCTCCCACTCGCCGCTCGCTCCCGCCAGCGCGACCGTTCCGGGACCGTCGCCAGGGTCGACCCCGGCGGCGGCCAGCAACGGCCGGTACAGGGCGGCGGTGGCGAAGAACGGCCCGGGCAGCAGCACCGCCCCCGCCTCCTCCAGGAACAGACAGAGATCGACGAGCGGTCCGTCGCCCAACTCCGTCCACCCGGCCAGCTCGCCCCACAGGGTGTCCGCCACCGACGGGTCGTCCATGTGGGCCCGCACGAGACTCGTCGGGCACTCCTTCGTGAGCAGCGTCCGGGCCGTGTCCTTCAGGAGCTGCTGGTCGTCGGTGAGTGAGAAGTCCATCCCGCCTCAGCCCCTCGGGAGGCCCAGCACCCGCTGGGCGATGATGTTGCGCTGGATCTCGCTGGTGCCACCGGCGATCTTCGAGGCGAACGTGACGAAGAACCGCCGCGACCACGACCCGTCGTCGCCCCTTTCGTCGGTGGAGGCGCCGAACGGGCCGAGCAGGTCCATGCCGAGCTCGTAGAGGTGGTTCTGCAACTCGGAGTGGGCCAGCTTCATGAACGAGTGCTCCGGCGCCGCCTGCCCCTGCGCGAAGGAGGCGAAGCCCTTGTAGCCGAGGGCCCGGAGGCTCGACGCCCGTTGGTAGGCGTCGGCGACGGCCCGGCGCACGCCGGGGTCGTCGGCCAGGCCCCGGCGCTTGGCCAGCTCGACGAGCTCGTCGACGGCTTGGCGGGCCTTGGCCACCCCTTGCACCCACAGGCCGCCGCGCTCGTGGGCGAGCGACCCGGTGGTGATACGCCAGCCGCCGTTCAGCTCACCGACGAGGTTCGAGGCCGGCACCTCGACGTCGTTGAAGAACACCTCGGCGAACTCTTCGGCGCCGGTGATGTGACGGATCGGGCGCACCTCGACGCCCGGCGTGTCGACGTCGACGATGACGACCGAGATCCCTTTGTGCTTCGGGACGTCGGGATCGGTCCGCACGTAGCACATGCACTTCTGGGCGACCTGGGCGTACGACGTCCACACTTTCTGGCCGTTGATCACGAAGCGGTCGCCGTCGAGGACGGCCCGGGTCTTCAGCCCGGCCAGGTCGGAGCCGGCGTCGGGCTCGCTCATCCCGATGCACCACACCGTGTCGCCCCGGATGGCGGCCGGGGCCAGCGCCTTCTGCTCCTCGTTGCCGTACTCGAGGAGGCTCGGTGCGACGATGGCGTAGCCGGGGAAGTGGAGCGAGCGCGGAATCTCGCGCTTCGCCAGCTCCTCCAGGTAGATGAGGGTCTGGACGGGCGTGGCGTTGCGCCCGCCGAGTTCGGGCGGGTACCCGGGAATCATCCAGCCGTGGTCGAAGAGCGTCGCCTGCCACTCCCGAGCCCAGTCGGGGATGATCTGCCCCTCGCCCTCGCGGCTGCGAGCCCACGCCAGGGCCTCCGGCGGGCAGTGGTCGGCGACGAAGTCGAGGAGCTCGCTCCGGAACTCCTCGTCCTCTCGGCTCCAAGCGAGTTGCATGGTGGGGCGGGCTCCCGGGTCAGTACCTGACGTTCGTGTCAGGGTACGGTACCCGGCGGTCGCAGAACGAGGCGCAGCGAGGCGCGACACACAAACGCGAACAGAGCAGGCGAGGAGCGAGGTGACCGGCATGGCGGACGAAACGGTGCCCGTGGAGGAGCAGGTCCTCTACTCGGTCGACGGCGGCGTCGCCCGGATCACCATCAACAGCCCCGAGACGGGCAACGCCCTCACCTTCGACATGCGCGACCGCATGCGCGACCTGTTCGACGACGCCTCTGCCGAGCTCGCCGTGCGGGTCGTGGTGCTGACAGCCGCCGGCGGACGGCACTTCTGCACCGGTGCCAACCTGCGCGGCGGGTCGAAGGCGGCGGCGAAGCCGCGACCGGAGGGGGCCCCCGACCGGGCGGTCGGCGAGGCGGCCCGGATGATCCGCCGGGGCTGGCAGCGCCTCATTGCCGCCATCCTCGACTGCGAGAAGCCCGTGATCGCCGCCGTCAACGGGACGGCGGCGGGCGGCGGGGCCCAGTTGGTGCTGGCCGCCGACCTGGCGATCATGGCGGAGGACGCTCGCTTCATCGAGGCGTTCATCCGCCGGGGGATCATCCCCGACGCCGGCGGCGCCTACCTGCTCCCCCGCACCGTCGGGATGAAGCGGGCCAAGGAGATCATGTTCTTCGGTGACGACGTCAGCGCCGCCGAGGCGGCCGAACTCGGGATCGTGAACCGGGTGGTGGCGCGCGCCGAGTTCGAGAAGGCGGTCGACGAGTGGGCGGCCCGCTTCGTCAACCTCCCCACTCGGGCGGTGGCCAACATCAAGGGGCTGCTCAACCGGTCGCTCGAGTCGAGCCGGTACGAGGCGTTCGAGGACGAGGCCGTGGTCCAGGAGCTCAACAACCTGAGCGAGGACGCCCGGGAAGGCATGAAGGCCTTCGTCGAACGCCGCGACCCCGACTTCAAGGGCTGGTAGTCGACCCCTCGTTCTCGGCCCTTTGTGCAGGGCTATGCGCTGCTCCGGGGGCCAAGTTCCGCCGTGACGGCGGCCTCGAACGTCGCCCGGTCGGCCTGGTAGGGCTCGTCGTCTCGGGGCCAGTGCACCGCCACGTCGGTGACGCCCACTTCCTCGTAACTGCGGACGGTGTCGACGAACGCTGCGGGCGAGTCGAGCCCCTGGCGGAGTGACGGGCCGAGCACGACCAACCGCCGGATCGACGACGGGTCGCGTCCCTCTGCCACGCAGGCCTCCTCGAGGGCACCGATCTGGCGGGCGACGATCGACGCCCCGGCCGGGGCGTCGAGCGGCTCGGGTGCCGAGCGGTCACCGGTCGTCACCCACGTCTCGCCGTAGCGGGCCGCCAGGCGCATGCCGCGAGGCCCCGTCGCCGCCACGGCGAACGGCACCCGCGGGCGCTGCACGCATCCGGGGTACGTACGGCCCTCGTTCGCCGAATACCACCGGCCCTCGTACGACGCCGCCGGATCTCGAAGGAGCAGGTCGGTCAGCTCGACGAACTCCTCGAACCGGCCTGCCCGCTCGGCTGGCGACCACTGCTC
>DATLFW010000445.1:0-4390 GCA_035540775.1 Acidimicrobiia bacterium | reverse complement strand
TCGCGGACGAGGTCTTTGCCCGCCGCCACCGTGATGTTCTCGGCGCGACGTGCGACCAGCCGCAGGTCACGCTTCGAGCAGGCGGCGAACAGCGGGACCGACGACAGGTGGTCGAGGTAATCGTCCTTCGGCATGCGGGGCACTTTATCCCCATCGCGGCGTCGACGGCGGGGGCCGTGTCACCACTGTTCCGGGCGCTCTCTCGGATCGAGCAGACACTCATCCGCGGTCCACGAGACCGTGAGGCAGCTGCGGAGGTCTGAGCCCCGGTGGCTGAACGTGATCGTGCCGTCGGCGCCGACCGGCGCGTCGCCGAGTCGTGGACAATACGACGAGCCGGCGTCGACCGTGAATGCGCCGTTGCCAGCGGGAAGTGCGTCCTCCCACTGGAACAGCGCCACGTGTGCTTCGTTTCCCTGTGCACGAACGGCCGCCCGGAGGGACCAGTAGGTCTCGGCGTCCTCGTACATCCGGAACTCGCCCCGGAGTCGCCAGCTCGGGCATGTACCCAAGATCTCGCCCCACAAGAAGAGGTTGCAGGGTCTGGTCGGGCCGTTGTCCGCCGGGGTGCACGTCGCATTCCACAGCGTCCAGTGCACCCAGTCCGTCTGCCCGTGGTCGTAGACGTAGACGGTGGAGTCGGTGTCGTCCGTCGTCACGCCATGGGCGTACGTCGCATCGACGACCGGAAGGTACGCCTCGTCATGCGAGGCGATCGCGGGGCCGGCGCCGGTGATGAGCAGGACCGCACACATTGCGGCGACGCGCGCCCGGTTCACGGCAGCTGTCGCTCGAGCGGGTCACTGCGGTGCCGGTACGTGAAGGTGAGGCCACCCGCCACCTTGATCGGCTCGTCCCCCAACCGAGGGCAGTGGTAGGGATCGTTCGGGAACCGGAAGTGTCCCGAACCGGCCGGATCGTCGCCCTGGAACAGGGCGACCTCGATGAGCCCGCCTCGGACCGCCGAGACCGAAGCTCGCAGTGACCAGAACTGCTGCGTGTCCTCGTACATCCGGAACTCGCCGTCGAAACCCCACACTGGGCACGGCCGTCCGGCGGTGGACACCGGGCCGGTGAGTTCACCCCAGAGGAAGAGGTTGCACGTCCGGGCGGGTCCGGCGGCCGCCGGAGCACAGAGGGAATCCCACAGCGTCCAGTGCAGCCACACCGAGCCGTCGGCGTGCTCGATCACGTACGCCTGCGCGTCGGTTGCGACGGCCGTCTCGGCCGTCCAGTCCAGCACAGGAACGCGAGGTTCTTCGTGGTGGGCGGCGGCCGGGGCGAGAAGCGCACCGACGGCGACGAGCACGACCAGGCTGACGCTGGCGAAGAGGGGGATGCGCCTCATTGTTCGTGAGCATCGCACGAACCGCGGCCGATTTCGACGGGCTTGGTCAGAAAGGGGCGCGGGTTCGGAGTCGTCAGGCGAGGAGCGACATCGACCCGGCCAGGTCGAAGGCCGTCGCGTCGTCGGGGCAGGTGCCGGCCGTGTCGAGGAAGTGCCCGGCACCGGCGCTCCCGGACGGCCCGGTGGCCGAGGCCGCAACCCCCGCCGTCCCCGCCTCGAGCGTCACCCGCAGGCCGGTGTCGTGAGCGACGCCGTTCCCGTCGAAGCGGTACAGGACGCCTTCGGCCTCCCACCCGGCGCATTCCCCGGTGAAGACACCGACGACGGCGAGCCGACAGGGGATTGGGCCCGGTGTGCCCGGCGACGTGCACGTGGCGTCGCGGAGATCCCAGGTGAATCGGGGGGTGCTGGACCCGGGCGCAGGAGGAAGCACGCGAGCCGGGGATCCCGAGGTGACGAGCGCGGTGACCTCGACCGGCACGAGGGCGCCTGCGGGCCGAATCGCCAGAAGGGCGAGGGCGGTGAGAACGGCGAGGGCGAAGGAGCTGCGGCGTGGGCGGGCGAGTCGAAGCATTGCGGACAAGTTCCACCTCCTGGTCCCTGCCTCCTGCCCGGCCCTGGCGTTTCCCGGACGCGTGGGAATACCGTGGGAAGCAAAGAACTTGTCAGTGTCGGACTCAGGTTTTGCAGGGGAAGCGCATCTGCGCGACCGTCCGCACGAAGCGACACGCTCGCAACACCATCAGGAGGCAGACCACATGGGCAAGGCCGTCGGGATCGACCTCGGAACCACGAACTCGGTGGTGGCCGTCCTCGAAGCCGGTGAGCCCACCGTCATCCCGAACGCCGAGGGCGCTCGCACGACCCCGTCGGTCGTGGCGTTCTCGAACACGGGAGAGGTGCTCGTCGGCGAGGTGGCCAAGCGGCAGGCCATCACCAACCCCGATCGGACGATCCGGTCCGTGAAGCGCCACATGGGCGAGGACTGGAACGTCGACATCGACGACAAGCAGTACACCCCCCAGGAGATCTCCGCCCGGATCCTGATGAAGCTGAAGCGCGACGCCGAGAGCTACCTCGGAGAGACCGTCGACCAGGCGGTGATCACCGTTCCCGCGTATTTCGACGACGCGCAGCGGCAGGCCACCAAGGAGGCGGGCCAGATCGCCGGTCTCGAGGTGCTCCGCATCATCAACGAGCCCACGGCGGCGTCGCTCGCCTACGGCCTCGACAAGGAAGGCGCCGAGCAGACCATCCTGGTCTTTGACCTCGGGGGCGGCACGTTCGACGTGTCGATCCTCGACATCGGCGAAGGGGTCTTCGAGGTCAAGGCGACCCACGGCGACACCAACCTCGGTGGTGACGACTGGGACTCCCGCGTCATCGACTGGCTCGTGGCCGAGTTCAAGAACAAGCACGGCGTCGACCTCGGGGCCGACAAGATGGCCCTGCAGCGGCTGAAGGAGGCCGCCGAGAAGGCGAAGATCGAGCTGTCGTCGGTGGCCGAGACGACCATCAACCTGCCGTTCATCACGGCGACCGACTCGGGGCCCCTGCACCTCGAGGAGAAGCTGACCCGGGCGAAGTTCCAGGAGCTGACGGCCGACCTCGTCGAGCGCTGCAAGACGCCCTTCGAGCAGGCGATCGCCGATGCCGGGCTCAGCAAGGAACAGATCGACCACGTGATCCTGGTCGGCGGTTCGACGCGCATGCCCGCCATCCAGGATCTCGTTCGCGACCTGACGGGGAAGGAAGCCCACAAGGGCGTCAACCCCGACGAGGTCGTCGCCGTCGGCGCCGCCATCCAGGCGGGCGTCCTGAAGGGCGACGTGAAGGACGTGCTCCTTCTCGACGTGACCCCCCTGTCGCTCGGGATCGAGACGAAGGGCGGCGTGTTCACCCGGCTCATCGAGCGCAACACGACCATCCCGACCAAGCGGAGCGAGACCTTCACGACGGCCGACGACAACCAGCCGAGCGTCGAGGTGCACGTCCTCCAGGGCGAAGCCGAGATGGCCTACCGCAACAAGTCGCTCGGGAAGTTCCAGCTCGTCGGGATCCCGCCCGCCCCACGCGGTGTGCCCCAGATCGAGGTCACCTTCGACATCGACGCCAACGGCATCGTCCACGTGTCGGCGAAGGACCTCGGCACGGGCAAGGAGCAGGCGATGACCATCAGCGGCGGCACGGCCCTGAACCGTGACGAGATCGACCGCATGGTGAAGGAGGCCGAAGCCCACGCCGAGGAGGACCGGAAGCGTCGCGAGGAGGTCGAGATCCGCAACAACGCCGACAACCTCGTGTACCAGACCGAGAAGCTCCTGAAGGAACAGGGCGAGAAGGTCGAGGCCGGCGAGCGGGCGCAGATCGAGGAGAAGCTGTCGGCGCTGCGCTCGGCCCTCGAGGGTGACGACGTCGAGGCCGTGAAGTCGGCCCAGGAGGAGTTGCTGACGGCCAGCCAGACCTTCGCCCAGCGCCTGTACGAGCAGGCGTCGGCGGAAGGTGCCACGGCGGCCTCCGGCCCGGCCGGTGAGGCGGCGAGCGCGCCCTCCGACGACGAGGTCGCCGACGCCGAGATCATCGACGAAACCGACTCCGGCGACGAAGAAGCGGCGAGCTGATGGGCGACGAGATCTTCGATCCCAAGGTCGAGGAAGAGGCCGAGCCTGTGCGGCCGGACACTTCCGGCTCCTCCGAGCTCCCGCAGTCGTCGCCGGAAGGTCCGGCCGCAGGCTCGTCCACTGGGCCGCGCGGAGGCCAGGCGGCCGGGGGCGGAGGTCACGCCGACGACGTTGCGGAGCGGGAGGAGGCGGGATCCTCCGTCCCACAGGCCGCCGGCGTCGACGCCGCGGCCGCCGATTCCGATGCCCTCCAGCAGCAGAATGCCGAGTTGCTCGACACGCTGCGGCGGGTGCAGGCCGACTTCGAGAACTTCCGGAAGCGGGTCATGCGCGACCAGGCGGCGCACGCCGACCGGGCTGCGGAAGGCCTCGTCGAGCAGTTGCTTCCCGTCCTCGATTCGTTCGAGTTGGCCGTCCTCAA
>DATLFW010000444.1:0-2079 GCA_035540775.1 Acidimicrobiia bacterium | reverse complement strand
CTCCCTTGCCGACCCCGATCGTGTCAACGCCGTCCTCGGCGATGCCGGTTTCATCGACATCGCACTCGAGGGCGTCGAGGCGCCGATGTGGTTCGGGACGGACGCGCACGACGCTGGAGCGTTCGTCGGCGAGCTCGGCGTGGTGAAGTTCCTGCTCAGCGATCTCTCGGACTCGGCACGGGCCGAGGCGGAGGCAGCCCTCCGGGCCACCATCGCGGCCCACGAGACAGCCGCGGGCGTGTTCTACGAGTCGGCTGCCTGGCTCGTCACCGCCCGCCGTTCGCAGCCCGCCGCTGGCGCTTCCGGCGCCGGCGCGCTTCGATGACCACCGGAGGCACGACGGACTCCAGCGCCCGTTTCCATGCGGGACGGACCTGCTGCCGCTCGCTGAACAGGACGCCGTGGTTGGCTGCTCGGCTCCTCGATTCCTCGGGGCTCGTGAAGTAGTACGTCGAGAAGCACAACCGGCTCCGCCCGTCGGGGGCGTTCACCCGCACGGGGTGGCCGTGCGGGGCGTCGGGCGTGGAGAACACCACCATCCGGTTCATCACCGGAACGACCTCGGCGACGGTCTCCCCATCGAGGCTCTCGCGCAGCTCCAGCTGACCACCCCACGCACGCTGCCACCCGTCGTTGAGGTAGAGGATGGCGTTCAGGCGCCGCACCAAGCGCAGCTTCGGATTGCGGGCGAAGTCGATGTGGATGTCGAGGAACCCGCCGCGGTCGGAGCACATGTAGCCCGCCGACGTGAGGTGAGGGTCCGAGATCAGACCGTCGATGCCGGAAAGCCGTTCGAGGAACCGCACGAACTCCGACGAGTTGAGACCCTCCGCCAGTGTCCGGGCCGCCGGACCGAAGTACTCCGGTCGGTCGAAGGTCCGCTTGCGCTCCGTCGGCCGTTCGTACCACGACCATCCCGGGTGGCCGTCGTCGGGCAGCTCGGCGGCGACCTGTCGGAGGAGGTCGTCGTCGAACACGTCGTCGAAGACCGCATGCGGGAACGGTCGGGCGGCCGCGAACGCTTCCGCCGACTTCGTCCCGAGGTCGAACAGGTCCTCGAGCGACGGGCGGAACGGCCAGGTTCGGTCGTGGACGGAATGGGTCAGCCCCGACATGGTGATGTCCGATACCCGCGTCCACAGCGCTCCACGCAGGCAATTGCGCGGTCTGCGGCCTTCGGGCCGGTCCGGGCGGAGTCAGTGGCGCCTCACGGCTCGCCCCACCCACCGCCCCCGGGCGTCAGGACACGCAGGACGTCGCCGACCGACAGGCGCACGGTGACCTTGTCGAGGAGGCGTTCCGCCCGGCTCTCGTCGCCGCCCGGGAGGAGCCAGTTCTCCCCGGGGGATCCAGGACCGCCGCCGGCCAGGCCGTACGGGCGCGACGCCCGGCGGTCGGTGACGAGCGAGACCGTGCAGTCCTCCAGCACCTCGAGGTCGCGCTCGATGCCCTCGCCCCCGGCGAACCGTCCTGCGCCGCCGCTTCCCGATCGGAGGCGGTAGCGCAGGACCCGCACGGGAATCGAGCGTTCCATGGCCTCGACGGGGGTGTTCTTCGTGTTGGTCATCCCGGTGTGGACGCCGCTCATCCCGGCGCGCCCGGGACGCCCGCCCTGCCCACCGGCCAGCGTCTCGTAGAACGCCCAGGTGTCGCCCCCGAGCAGGACGTTGTTCATGGTGCCCTGTCCCGCCGCCGGTACCCGCTCGGGAACCGCCACTGCCAGCGCGCCCAGGCACACGTCGGCCACCCGCTGCGACACCTCGACGTTGCCCGCACCGACCGCCGCCGGAGGCAGGGCGTCGACGACCGTTCCGGGTGTCGTCACCACCTCGACCGCCCGCATGACCCCACCGTTGGCGGGGAGGGCCGGGTCGGTGGCAGCTCGCACCGCGTAGGCGACGGCGCTCACCGTCACCGCCTGCACGGCATTGACGTTGCCCCGTCGCTGCGCGTCGGTGCCGGCGAAGTCGAACACGACGCCGTCGCCCTCGACGGTCACCGAAACCCGAATCGTGATGGGCGTCTGCTGGTCTTCCGCCGGCCCGGCGGAAGACCAGCAGACGCCCATCACGATTCGGG
>DATLFW010000443.1:0-2842 GCA_035540775.1 Acidimicrobiia bacterium | reverse complement strand
GCCACCGGGATCGGGGATCCCGGTCCCGGCGACGCCAGCCGCCAGGCCGGCCGCCGCTGCCACCACCGCGACGAGATGGACGCGTTGGAGCGGCTTCATCGGGCGTTCGCCATCGGGCCGTTTCCTCCCCCAGAACGGCCGATGCGTGGCGAGCCGGTGCACGAACCCGGTCCCCCCGGACCGGCAGCGACCAGCGAGACGACGGCATCGAAGACCAGTGGCGACGGGGTCGCCCGGACAGCCATCCACGACGGACGGAGGCGGCAGGACCCGGGATCTCCGCTGCCGGTGGCGGCGGTGCGCCACCGGGGTTTCAAGTCCGGGATCAGGACCTTCGTCGCGAGACGCCGGGCCGACCTACGCCCACCGGTAGCCGGCACCACCGGAGGCGAAGAGGGCCACGACGCTCGATACGGAACCTGCAAGTCGAACGAAAGCCTTCCTCACGGCAACCCCTCCTTCGCGGTTGTTTCGTGTCCGGGTCTCTCCCGGTGCACTCCGCTCCGCTGGTCGAGGGGCTGGGCCGGCTCAGCCGGCGCAACCCGTTCCTGGGCCCTGCCGGCTCCGTCCGCACGTCGATGGTTGTCTTGGTTGGTCTCGTCAGCCTCGTTCTCGCCGGTGCACCGTGTCAGTGCACTCGACGACTCGTGGCACGCACCTCCGTGGTCAGGCCCGTTGGGGACGCTCTCTCCGCCCGCGTCCATGTCGTCCGGCGTCAGGAGCAGCACGCCGCTCCTGTTGCTGGTGAGAGTCAAGTGTCTCATGTTGTGAAAGTCAAGCGAGATGCCCGGATTTTTCCTCGCATCGCGCCGGGGGAGTCACTTCACGTGGCGAAATGGAGACCGTCTCGCTCGGCTCCGTCATCCACCCCGCGCGGTCCGCGCGGTGACGGGCGGCGCGGCATATGCTCGCTTCGTCCTGGTGGTGGGCCCGCGCCCGGGGAATGCCAGAGCAGGTGACGGTGGAACAGGTCGATCTGGCGGTCGTCGAAGCAGAGCTGTGCCGACTCCCCGACGTCACCGGCGTCCGCATCGTGCGCGAGGGCGAGCGTCCCTCCGAGGTCCACGTCCTCGCCCGCCCCGGCAAGCCCGCCAAGCAGATCGTGCGCGACGTCCAATCCGTCGCCCTCACCGGCTTCGGCCTCCAACTCGACCGCCGCATCATCTCGGTCGTGCAGCTGCAAGACAGCGACGACGACGACACCGTCGAGCGGGCTCCGTTCCGACCGGTGATCACGGGCATCACCGCGGAGGCCTCCGGGCTTCGAACCCTCGTTCGGGTCACCCTCGGCCACGACGACATCGAGGCGGTCGGCTTCGCCGAGGGCACCATCGCCTCCACCGCCCGCAATCGGCTCGTCGCCGCCGCCACCCTCGACGCCCTCCGCCAACTCGTCCCCGCGGCCGAGGCGCTCGACGTGGAGAGCGCGCACGTGGTGCGTGTGGGTGTGCACGACGTCGCCGTCGTCACCATCGTCTGTGTCGTCCCTCCCGACGAGCAGGTGATCTCGGGCTCGGCGATGGTGCGGCTGAACCAGGAACCCGACGCCATCGCCCGCGCCGTCCTCGACGCCACCAACCGGCGCCTCCCCCGCCTCGCCTGACGAGGCTTTCCCCGCTGGGCATCCCGTCGGCACGGCACGGCCTAGGGTGACCGCCGTGCAGCCCGTCGCCACCGTCGTCTCGTTCCGCCTCGGCGGCACGGACGGCGTCTCCGTCGAAGCCGCCAAGTGGATGGCCGCCCTCGCCGCCCTCGGTTTTGCCGTGCGGCGGGTGGCGGGCGAGATCGCCGGCGCCGCTCTCCCGGGCGACCGGCTCGTTCCCGGCCTCTCCATCACCCCGAGCGTGCCCGCCGGGCACGACGAGGTGGCCGCCGCCATCGAGGGAAGCGATCTCGTCGTGGTCGAGAACCTGCTGTCGCTCCCGTTGAACCGCTCGGCGGCGGCCGTGGTGGCCGGCGTCCTCGCCGACCACCCTCGCGTCGTCCTCCACCATCACGACCTGGCATGGCAGCGTCGGGAGTACGTCGACGTCGCCCCATGGCCGCTTCCGCTCCCCACTGCCATCCACGTCGTGATCAACGACCGGAGCCGCCGCGAACTCGGCGAGCGGGGGATCGATGCCACCACGATCCCCAACCACTTCGATCTCGACCCGCCCGCCGGTGACCGCCACGGCACCCGCGCGCGCCTCGGGGTCGCAGCCGACGACGTCCTCGTACTCCACCCGGTGCGGGCCATCCCGCGCAAGAACGTGCCCGGGGCGCTGGCGCTGTGCGAGGAGCTGAGGGCCCGGCTCCCCGCCCGGCGCACTTGGTACTGGCTCCCGGGACCGGCGGAAGACGGCTACGCCGCCGAGCTCGACGCCCTGCTGGCGGCCAGCGCAGAACGGGGCGCCGTCGACGTGCTCCGGGCGGCGCCGCCGTCGATGCCCGACGCCTACGCCGCCGCCGACCTCGTCGTGTTCCCCTCGACGTGGGAAGGATTCGGCAATCCGGTGATCGAGTCGGTGGTGGCCCGCCGACCGCTCGCCGTCGGCAACTACCCCGTCCTCTCCGAGGTCACAGATCTCGGATTCGAGTTCCTCCCCGCCGACGGCCCCGACGAGGTCGCCGCCGTCGTGAGTGGCATGCGCGAGCTCACCCCCGTGTTCGACGCCAACCTGGCCCTCGCCCGCCGGCACTTCTCGCTCGACCTGCTGCCGTCCCGCCTCGCCGCCCTCCTGGAAGGGGCCGGATGGGAAGTCCCCTCGGCACGCCCGGCGCACCAGTCGGCAACCGCCGAGGTGCGCTGACATGGACCGCCACTCACTTCCCGTCGTGGTGCTCGTGCACAGCCCCCTCG
>DATLFW010000442.1:0-3171 GCA_035540775.1 Acidimicrobiia bacterium | reverse complement strand
GTGTAGGTCACCGTGACCGCCCGCGGCGAGGGGGCGAGGGTGGCCTCGATGGGGCGGACCGGTTCGGCGCCTTCCACGAACACGCCGGGGGTGGCAGCGAGGACGGTCTGACGACTGACGTGCTGCACGGCGTCGTCGACGTCTTGCGCGACGTCGTCGGCGGTGTCGTGCACCAGCCGGTCGCCGGCCCGGAGGAGGTTGCACTCCGGGGAGCCGGTGAAGGGGACCGACTGACCGGGGAGTGTCTCCGGCAGCGGCTCGCAGGTGGTCTGCGCGCCCACCGGTACCGGCAGCCACGGCGCTGCGGCGAGGGCGAGAACGACGAGGGGTGCGATGATCGTCGCGCGCTTCACGCGTGTCCTGACCTTTCCTCCCCCCGTCTCAAGGTTCTGCGGGCAACCCCCCGTTTCCTGCCCCAGCCTCGCGTCCGGGCGGGTCACCGGGTTGGACCCTGTGCTACAACCTGACGGTCGTGTCAGGAACGTAAGGGGGAGGCCCCATGGCGATCTCCGTGCTCTCGCATCGTGACGAGTTGGGCGTGAAGGACGGCCAGAACTACGTCGACGGGACCTGGCAGGACGGGAGCGACGGGGAGACCTGGACGCACGTCCACCCCGCCAGCAACGAGGAGATCGGCCGCTTCGCGGTCGCCTCGCCCTCCGACGTCGACCACGCCGTGCAGGCGGCACGGCGGGCGTTCGACGAGAGCGACTGGCCGAACTGGAAGGCCAAGGACCGCCGTCGCCTCCTCCAGCGGGTCGCCACCCTGATCGCCGACCACGCCGACGAGCTCAACGCCTACCAGACCATCGACAACGGGATTCCGGTGGCGTTCGGGAACGTGTACCAGGTGTCGGCGGAGTTCGCCGCCGACGCCTTCGACTACCACGCCGGGTGGGTCGACAAGATCGCCGGGCAGACGCTCCCGACCTACACCGGGTCCGACTTCCTCGTCATGACGCTGAAGGAGCCGGTGGGTGTGGTGGGGGCGATCATCCCGTGGAACGCCCCGCTCATGCTGTTCGCCCAGAAGGCGGCGCCGGCCCTGGCGGCCGGCTGCACCGTCGTCATGAAGCCGTCGGAGTACGCCAGCTTCACGGCCATCCGCCTCACCCAACTCATGGAGGAGGCGGGTGTCCCGCCTGGCGTGTTCAACCTCGTCAACGGCCCGGGGCCGACGACGGGCGAGGCGCTCATCACCCACCCGATGGTCGACAAGGTCACCTTCACCGGGAGCCGGGCGGTGGGGCGGCGGATCATGGAGGCGGCCGCGGACGGCATCAAGCGGGTCTCGCTGGAACTGGGCGGGAAGAGCCCGAACATCGTCTTCCCCGATGTCGATCTCGACATGACCGCGGCGACGGTCATGGGAATGGTGACGATGGGGCTGTCGGGGCAGGGGTGCGTCTGCCACACCCGCGCTCTGATCCACGAGTCGATCTACGACGAGCTCGTCGACAAGGCGGCTGCCTTCTCCGCCGCCGTCAGTTTCGGCGATCCCTTCGATGCCGCGGTCACGTCGAGCCCGATCATCAACGGGAAACAGCTCGACCGGGTGTGCGGCTACATCGAGCGGGGGGTCGAGGAGGGGGCACGCCTCGTCGTCGGCGGCGACCGGCCCGGCGGTGACCTCGCCGCCGGGAACTTCGTGAACCCGACGCTGTTCGCCGACGTCGACAACGCCATGGGGGTCGCCCGGGAGGAGATCTTCGGCCCCGTCCTTGCTGCGATCCCGTTCCGTGACGAGGAAGAGGCCATCAGGATCGCCAACGACACGGACTACGGACTCGGTGCGTCGGTGCACACGAGCGACGTCCGGCGAGCCATGCGCATCGCCCGCGCCGTTCGCGCCGGGTCGTTCGGTGTCAACGGCTACACAGTGCTGCCGAACGCTCCCTTCGGCGGCTACAAGCAGTCGGGGCTGAACCGGGAGGGCGGTGCCCCCGGCATCGAGACGTTCCTCGAGACCAAGACCGTCACCGTCGCCCTCACCAACTCGCCCATCTAGGAAACCGAGGAGAACCGAGGCCGTGCCCATCCACTACGAGAAGAAGGCCGACGAACACGTCGCCCTCATCACCATCGATCGCCCCGAGGCGCGCAACGCCCTCGACATGTACCACTTCCGTGACCTCGCCAACGCCTGGCGAGAGGTGGGCGACGACCCCGACGTGTGGGTGGCGATCATCACTGGGGTTCCCGGCGCCTTCATGGCGGGGGCCGACCTCAAGACCTTCATCCCGCAGGTGACCGAGCTGCAGAAGCAGATCTCCAGCGGCGAGGTCGACGAAATCGACGGCTGCCGCCTGAGCGACAGCGTCGACGCCGTCCTCCGCACGGTGAAGCTGTGGAAGCCGATCGTCGCCGCCGTCGACGGCCCGTGCGTCGCCGGCGGCATGGAGATGCTCGGAGGGATCGACATCCGCATCGCCACCCCTCGTGCGAGCTTCGGGGTGATGGAGCCGAAGCGGGGCCTGTTCGCCGGCGGTGGCACCACCGTCCGTCTGCCGCGCCAGATCCCGTTCCCCTTCGCCATGGAGTTCCTGCTCACCGCCGAAGCCTTCCCGGCCGAGCGCGCCCTCCAGATGGGTCTCCTCAACGAGATCGTCGAGGAGGATGCCCTGCTCGACCGGGCGTTCGAGTGGGCGGCCCGCATCACGGCCAACGCGCCGATCGCCGTACAGGCCACGAAGGAGTCGGTGCTGCGCGGTCTGAAGACCGACATGCGGGAGGCATTCAAGATCGAGTCGGAGCTGTCGTCGATGGTGTTCCAGACCGAGGACGCCAAGGAAGGGCCGAAGGCGTTCGCCGAAAAGCGCCCGCCCGTCTGGCAGGCCAAGTAGCGATGGTCGACCCTCGGACCCCGTGCATCATCGGCGTGGCGCAGTTCGTGTCGCGCCCCGACGACGGGCCCGCTCCCGAGCCGCTCGACCAGTGGGAGCACGTGGTGCGTGAGGCGGCCGCCGACACCGGCGCCTCCGGGGTGCTCGACCGTGTCGACAGCCTCCAGATCGTCTACTGCCAGTCCTGGCAGTACGACGACCCGCCGGGTCGCCTTGCCGGCCGGCTCGGGATCTCGCCCCGCCACTCCCTCTACTCGGGGATCGGGGGGACGACCCCGCAGGTGCTGGTGAACGAGGCTGCGGGGTCGTCCCCCCGATCCCCGAGTAG
>DATLFW010000441.1:0-5623 GCA_035540775.1 Acidimicrobiia bacterium | reverse complement strand
GGTTGAAGTCGAGGAAGACCCGCTCCCCCCGGTCTTCCTTCCACCACTCGGCCGTCGCCAGGTCCGGCATCCGCCGCTCGACCTCCCGTGCGAGCGCCAGCACGCATCGCCGCAACGGCAGGTATCCCCACCGCGGTTCGATCCGCACGTATACGTGCAGGCCTCGAGACCCGGACGTCTTCGGGTACCCCACCATGCCGACCTCGCCCAACACTTCCCGCACGCATCCCGCCACCCGGCGCACGGCGTCGAAGCCGACGCCGCCCTGCGGGTCGAGATCGACCCGCAGCTCGTCGGGCCGGAGCAGGTCTCCGCTCCGGATTGCCCACGGGTGGAACTCGATGCAGTTCTGGTTGGCGGCCCAGACGACGTGCGAGAGATCGGTCGGGCACAGCTCGTCGGCACTACCGCCGCTCGGAAACGTGACGTGCACCGCCGGCACCCAGTCGGGCCGACGGTCCACCCGCTTCTGGTAGAAGCCCTCCCCCTCGACGCCCTCCGGAAAGCGGTGCAACGTGGTCGGCCGGTCGCGAAGCGCCCGCATGATCCCGTCGCCGACGGCGAGCAGGTACTCCACATAGTCGAGCTTGGTCGCCCCAGCGGCCGGGAACATGACCTTCTCGGGGCTGGACACCCGCACGGTCCGCTCGCCGGCCTCGACCTCGACCCACGACGACGCCATACCGGCAACGTAGCGGCAACCGGTGGCGGCGGTATCCCTTCCGTATCCTGTACACCACACGAAGGGGGGTCGCCATGCCGAGAGCGATCTGGAGCGGCACCGTCAGTTTCGGGCTCGTGAACGTGCCGGTGAAGTTGTCGACGGCCGTCTCGAAGAAGGACGTCCGCTTCCACATGCTCCATGCCGCCGACGGCTCCCGCATCGAGCAGCGGCGGGTGTGCTCGCTGGAAGGCACGGAGGTCGCCTACGACGACCTCGTGCGCGGGTACGAGTGGGCGCCGGGCGAGCACGTGGTGGTGACGCCCCAGGAGCTCGAGGCCCTCGACCCCGAAGCGACCCGCACGATCGACATCCTGGACTTCGTCAACGAGGCCGACATCGACCCCGTCTACTTCCAGCATCCCTACTATCTCACGCCCGACGGGAGAGCGGCCGAGAAGGCCTACGCGCTCCTCCGCTCGGCGATGG
Organism: Acidimicrobiia bacterium; assembly: GCA_035540775.1. GTDB lineage: Bacteria > Actinomycetota > Acidimicrobiia > IMCC26256 > JACPCJ01 > DATLFW01. Next base: position 4,473 of record DATLFW010000441.1, on the reverse strand, counting down.
CGCGCACGCGCAAGGTGGCGATCGCCCGGTTCGTCATGCGCACCAAGGAGTACCTGGCGGCCGTGCGGGCCGTCGGGCCCGCCCTCCTTCTCTCCACGATGCTCTTCCACGACGAGGTGCTGCCCGTGGCCACCGTCGAGGACGCCCTGCCCCCGGCCGACGTGGACGGAACGGACCGCGAAGTGGAGATGGCCGAGCGGTTGATCGAGTCGCTGAGCACCGACTGGGAACCGGAGCGCTACCACGACCGCTACCGCGAGCGTGTTCTCGAGCTGATCGAGGCCAAGGCGGCCGGACAGGAGATCGTGGCGGCCCCGGCGGCACCCCAACCGGCCGCCGTCGTCGACCTCGTGGCCGCCCTCGAAGCCAGCCTGGAGGAGGCGGCCAAGCGCGAATCCGCCTGACGACGTTTGCGACGGCGGGTGCCGGGTACAACGTCTCTTGACAATGTCCAACCTGGACAGTAGTCTTGACTTTGTACAAACTGCCGTCCCTCCAGGAGGCCGCCATGCGCTCCACCTTCAGCGAACAGACCCGCCAGGCCATCTCGGCCCAGCTCCAGCCGCTCGTGGTCGAGCTCGCTGACCTCTCGCTCACCGGCAAGCAGCTCCACTGGACGGTCACCGGCCCCAATTTCCGGGCGCTGCACCTCCAGCTCGACGAGTTCGTCGACTCCTACCGCACGTGGACCGACCAGGTCGCCGAGCGGCTGAGCGCCGTCGGCGTGCCGCCCGACGGCCGTGCGGGAACGGTCGCCCGCGAGACGCCGCACCAACCCGTCCCCGACGGCTGGCTGAAGGACCAGGACGTCGTCTCGATGCTCTCCGACCGCATCGAAGCGACGATCAAGCGGGTCCGGGAAGCGATGGAGGAGGTCGAGAAGGTCGACCTCGCCACCCAGGACGTCCTCATCCGGATCGCGTCGGGTCTCGAGGAGCAGCTGTGGATGCTGAGCGTCCAGGAAGCGTGACCGCCGGCAACGGCGCGGGCGGCGAGCGCCACGAGCACGATCCGCAGGTCCGTCTCCGGGAGGCGGGCCTGCGGGCCACGCGCCCGCGGGTCCTCGTCCTCGAGCTCCTCGAGCACCTCGGTGGCCACCGCTCCGCGGACGAGGTCTCCGCCGCCCTGGCGGAGGCCGGCCAGCCCCTCCCTCGGGCGTCGGTCTACAACGTCCTCCACGACCTCACCGAGCACGGCCTTGCGTTCTCGGCCGACGCCGGCCCCGGCCGTGCCCTCTACGAGATCGCCACCCACTGGCACCACCACTTCGTCTGCCGCCAGTGTGGGAGCGTGACGGACGTTCCCTGCGTGGTCGGCGAGAAGCCGTGTCTGCGACCCGGCGACGGGCTCGACGCCGCCGAGATCGACGAGGCGCAGGTCATCTTCCGGGGCCGCTGCGCCCGCTGCTCCGAGGCCGCCTGAACGGTGGCCGCCCGCGACGAGGTCTCCGTCGAGGTCGACGGGCGGGCGCTCCGACTGTCGAATCTCCAGAAGGTGCTCTTTCCCGTCGCCGGGCTCACCAAGGCGATGGTGATCGACTACTACCGCCAGATCTCCCCGGTCATGCTCACGCACCTGCGCCGGCGCGCCCTCACGATGATCCGCTGGCCCGACGGTGTCGAGGGTGGGTCGTTCTTCGCCAAGCAGTGCCCGTCGTACGCGCCGGAATGGATGGGCCGGGCGACCATGCCGGCGACGAGCCGGGGCGGTCCCGTCGTCCACTGCACGATCGACGACCTCCCGAGTCTCGTCTGGGTCGCCAACCTGGCGGCCCTCGAACTCCATGTGCCCATGTCGCGGGCCGACGACCCCGACCGCCCGATGGCGATCGTCTTCGACTTCGACCCGGGCCCCCCTGCCGACCTGTCCGACGCCTCCCGCGTGGCCCTCCGCCTGCGAGACCTGCTGGCTCGATTCGGCCTCGACTGCGTCGCCAAGACCTCGGGGAAGAAGGGGCTCCACGTGTACGTCCCCCTCAACGTGGCCGGTGGGCCCGACCAAGAGCAGGTGCGAGGCTTCGCGAAGGCGGTCGCCGATCGGCTGGCGTCCGACGACGACGACGTCCTCACCGTGATGCGCAAGGACCTCCGGCCCGGGAAGGTGTTCATCGACTGGAGCCAGAACGCGCGCCACAAGACGACGGTGGCGGCGTACTCGCTCCGTGCCACTCCCCGGCCCGGCGTCTCGACCCCCGTCACGTGGGACGAAGTGGCGCGCTTCGCCGACGGCGACGTCGCGGCCGCCGCATTCGGTCCCGACGACGTCCTCGCCCGCGTCGAGCGCCTGGGTGACCTGTTCGCGCCGGTCGCCGAGCAACGGCAGGACGTGGTTGCGGCGATCGTCCCCGATCGTTCCGTTCCCGGCTCGTCGGACGCGTAACCCTCGGCCTCCCGGCGAGGTCGCACAGGGCATGATCCGACGGCACGACAGTCTCATCGCGCGCATCGAAGACGCCGCCCGCACGGGCGGCGTCGTGACGTTCATCGACGGTGATCACACCGACGCGGTGGAATGGGGCCGACTCCACGAGGAAGCCCTCGGGATCGCCGCAGACCTCCAGGCCCGGGGCATCGCCCCCGGCGACCACGTCGCCCTCTTGGGACCGACGTCACGCCGCCTCGTGACGACCATCGCGGCCGTGTGGCTGACGGGGGCCGCGCTCGTGGTGCTGCCCCTGCCGATGCGCCTCGCCTCCATCGAGGAGTTCGTGGCACAGACGCGCCGGCGCATCCACAAGGCCGACACGAAGCTTCTCGTCGCCGACCCCGGCCTCCTCGAGTTCATGACCCCCGAGCCGGGCGATCCCCCCGTCGTCACACTCCCGGAGCTGACGACCAATCGGGCGGCCGCCTACGAGCGCCCCCCCGACAACCCGGACGCCCTCGCCATCCTCCAGTACACGAGCGGATCGACCTCCGACCCGAAGGGGGTCATGCTCCCCCACCGCTGCGTCGCCGCCAACCTCGACGGCATCGCAAGCGCTGCGCGCCTCGACCCGTCCGACGACGTGGTGGTTTCGTGGCTGCCGCTGTACCACGACATGGGGCTGATCGGGACCCTCGGCCTCCCGATCACCACCGGGACAGATCTCGTGCTTGCCCCCCCGCAGGACTTCCTGGCGTCGCCGAAACGCTGGATGGAGTGGATGTCGGCCTTCGGCGGCACGGCCACCGCCGGCCCCAACTTCTCGTACGCCTTGGCCGCCCGCTCGCTCCGGCGCGCCGACACCCTCGACCTCTCGCGGTGGCGCCTGGCCCTGAACGGGGCCGAACCGATCGACCCCGCCGCCGTCGACGCGTTCGTGGAGGCCGGGCGCCGTCACGGTCTCGACCCCGGCGCCGTCTTCTGTGCCTTCGGCATGGCCGAGGCCACCCTCGCCGTCACCTTCCCGGAGCCGGGGGCAGGAATGACGGTCGACGCCGTCGACCGGCGCGTCCTCGAGACCGACCGCTACGCGGCGCCGTGCGGGGCGGAAGAGCCGAAGGCTCGCCGCCTCGCCCTCCTCGGCCGGCCGGTTCCGGGCATCGACGTGCGCATCGTCGACCCCACCACCGGCTCGACGCTGGGTGAGCGGGAGGTCGGCGAGATCGAGATCGCCGGAACGTCGGTGACGCCGGGCTACTACAACGATTCCGCCGCCACCGAGGCCACGTTGCACGACGGGTGGTTGCGCACCGGGGACCTCGGCTACCTCGTGGGCGGTCAGCTGGTGGTCTGCGGCCGCATCAAGGACGTCATCATCATGGGCGGGCGCAACATCTTCCCCGAGGACGCCGAACGGGCAGCCGCCGAGATCGACGGCGTGCGTGCCGGCAACGTCATTGCCTTCGGGGCCGAAGGCCGCAAGGGCAACGAGGCCCTCGTGCTGGTTGCGGAGGCGAAGGCGGGCGAGGGCGACGCCCCCACCGTCGACGTCCTGAAGGAGGTCCTCGCCCGCACGGTGCGGGACACCGTGGGCGTTCCGCCACGCGAAATCGTGCTCGTGCGGCCGGGCACCCTTCCGAAGACCTCGTCGGGAAAGCTCCAGCGGTCGCTGTGCAAGGAGCGCTACGTCAACGCCGCCCTCGAGCGAATCGGCTGAGGTCGGCTGCGATCAGCGCCCGAGCAGGCCTCCGAGGGACGGAAGCGCCGGCGCAACGGTCGGGACAGTGACGAGTGCCGTGGTCGTCGTCGACGACGTCGACGTGCCGCCCAGCAAGCCGCCGATGAGGCCGCCGAGCAGGTCCTGACCGTTCTGCACGACGTCACCGAGGGTGTCGTCGATCGTGTTGACGGTGTCGTCGACCGTGTCGCAGAGGTCGCCCCCGACGGTGTCGCACGCCTCGTCGGTGGTGTCGTCGACCGTGTCACAGGCCTCGTCGGTGGTGTCGTCGACGACGCCGGTGAGCCCCCCCGTGGTCGAGCCGAGCGTGCCCTCGGTGGAGTCCACGACCTCGCACAGGTCGTCGTCGAGGTCGGTGCCCGGGTCGGGAT
>DATLFW010000440.1:0-2539 GCA_035540775.1 Acidimicrobiia bacterium | reverse complement strand
GGTGAAGACGGCGCGGCTGAAGAAGGTCGCCAAGCAGGCGGCAGCGGCGGCGGTGGCGGCCGGTGAGATCGCCCGGCCGCGGATCGAGGAGGCGATCGACCGCGCCCGCCCGGCCGTCGAGGACGCCATCGACCGCGCGCGGCCCGTCGTCGAGGACGCCGCCCTGCGCACTCGCATCGCGGCCCAGGACGCTGCCAACAAGGCCCGTCCCATGGTGGAGGACTACGCCGCCCGGGCGCGCGAGGCGGGCCAGGAGGCGATCGACCGGGCCCGGCCCGTCGTCGAGGACGCCGCCACCCGCGCCCGCACCCTCGTCAAGGCCTGATCCCCGCCCACCCACGCCGCTTTCGGTCACTTTTCCCCCGTCGCCGGTGGGAAATCGACCGAAAGCGAGGGGCGCAAAGCGCCGCTCCTAGACTGCTCGCCATGTCGGGCGAGGCGGCGGCAGAGGCCGAGACGAACGAGACCGGGGCGGAGGCGGACGCCTTCCCCAAGGCCTACGAACCCGGTCCCGCCGAGGCTCGCTGGTACCCCGAGTGGGAGACGTCGGGGGCCTTCCGTCCCGAGGTCAACCCCGACGGCGACCCCTTCAGCATCGTCATCCCGCCGCCGAACGTCACCGGCTCGCTCCACATGGGTCACGCCTTCGAGCACGCCCTGATCGACGCCACCGTGCGCCGCAAGCGGATGCAGGGCTACGCGGCCCTCTGGCTCCCCGGCACCGATCACGCCGGCATCGCCACCCAGAACGTCGTCGAGCGCGAGCTCGCCAAGGAGGGCGTCGACCGCCACGAGCTGGGCCGGGAAGCGTTCATCGAGCGCGTCTGGGAGTGGAAGGCGCACTCGGGCGGCACCATCACCCAGCAGATGCGCCGCATGGGCGCCTCCTGCGACTGGTCCCGTGAGCGCTTCACCATGGACGAAGGCCTCTCGCACGCGGTGCGGGTCGTCTTCGTCCGCCTGTACGAGGAAGGCCTGATTTACCGGGCGAACCGCATCATCAACTGGTGCCCGCGCTGCCACACCGCCCTCTCCGACATCGAGGTGGAGCACGAAGAGGTGGAGGGGGAGCTGGCCCGCATCCGCTACCCGTTCGCCGACGGGAGCGGGCACGTCACGGTGGCGACGACGCGGGCCGAGACGATGCTGGGCGACACCGCCGTCGCCGTCCACCCCGAGGACGAGCGGTACCGCGACGCCGTCGGCAAGACCCTCGTGCTGCCCCTCGTCGGACGGGAGATCCCCGTCGTGGCCGACGAGGCCGTCGATCCCGAGTTCGGCTCCGGCGCCGTCAAGGTGACCCCGGCCCACGACCCCAACGACTTCGAGATCTCGCTCCGCCACGACCTCCCGGCCGTCGACATCTTCACCGACGAGGCGGTGGTCAACGACAACGGTGGCCGCTTCGCCGGCCTCGACCGCTTCGAAGCCCGTCGCGCGGTCAAGGAGGCACTCGCCGAGGAGGGCGCACTCGAAGGCGTCGACACCCATACACACGCCGTCGGCCACTGCTATCGCTGTCGCACCGTCGTCGAGCCCAAGCTGTCGCTGCAGTGGTTCGTGAAGGTCGGCCCGCTCGCCGGCCCCGCCATCGACGCCGTGCGCGACGACCGGACGCAGTTCGTGCCCGAGCGCTGGGAGAAGCTCTACTTCGACTGGCTCGAGAACCTGCGCGACTGGTGCATCAGCCGCCAGATCTGGTGGGGCCACCGCATCCCGGCCTGGTACTGCCCGGACGGTCACGTGATCGTCTCCGTCGACGACCCGTCGGAGTGCGCCGAGTGCGGCGCCGGGGAGCTGCGCCAGGACGACGACGTCCTCGACACCTGGTTCTCCAGCGGCCTCTGGCCGTTCACCACCCTCGGCTGGCCCGACGAGACCGACGACCTCGCCCGCTTCTACCCGACGTCGGTGCTCCACACCGGCTTCGACATCATCTACTTCTGGGTCGCCCGCATGATGCAGTCGGGGCTCCATTTCACGGGCGACGTGCCGTTCCGGGAGGTGGCGATCCACGGGCTCGTGCGCGACGCCGACGGCCGGAAGATGTCCAAGTCGTTCGGCAACGTCGTCGATCCTCTCGAACTCGCCGACCGTTACGGCGCGGACGCCTTGCGCTTCGCCCTCGTCCGGGCGGCCTCGCCCGGCCAGGACGTGCCCCTCGCCGAGGAGTGGGTCGAGGGCGGGCGCAACTTCCTCAACAAACTGTGGAACTCCGCTCGCTTCGTGGGCCAGCACCTCGACGGCCGGCCGCTCGGTGAAGTGGCCGTGCCGCCCGACGCCGACCTCACCCTCGCCGACCGCTGGATCGTGTCGCGCCTGGCCCGCACCATCACCGTCGTCGACGCCGGGTTCGAGCGTTACGACTTCGCCGAGGCCGTGCGGGAATTGCAGGCCTTCACGTGGGGCGAGTTCTGCGACTGGTACATCGAGGTGTCGAAGCTGCCCCTGGGAGCCGGTGGCGCCGATCGCGAGCGCGCCCAGCGGGTGCTGGCGACGGCCCTCTCCGCCATCGTGCGGATGCTCCACCCGGTGGCGC
>DATLFW010000439.1:0-4376 GCA_035540775.1 Acidimicrobiia bacterium | reverse complement strand
CTACATCACGATGCTGTCGGCGCTGATCCTCATCGGCCTCGTGCGGTCGTACCTCGGCGACCTCGGGCCGCTCGCCGTCGACGAGGAGTCGCTGGCCGAGCTGACCGAGCGGGGGAGGCTCGTGACGGGGGTGACGGCGTTCGCCCTGCTCCGCGCCTTCTCCTCCGGCGCCGTCGCCCTCTCCGGCGTCGAGGCGATCTCGAACGGCGTCCCGGCGTTCAAGAAGCCGGAGTCGCGCAACGCCGCCGCCACCCTCGTGACCATGGGCCTCATCCTCGGGTCGCTGTTCTTCGGCATCTCCGTGCTCGCCCACCGGCTGCGGCCCACGGTGTCGGAGCACGAGACCGTGCTGTCGGTGCTCGGCGGCGCGGTCTTCGGCCACGGCTCCGGGGCGTACTACGTGCTCCAGCTGGCGACCTTCGCCATCCTCGTACTGGCGGCCAACACCGCTTATGCCGACTTCCCCCGCCTGTCGTCGTTCGTGGCGCGCGACGGCTTCCTGCCCCGGCAGCTGGCGAACCGGGGCGACCGGCTCGTCTACTCCAACGGGGTCATCGTCCTGTCGCTCCTGGCGGGAGCGCTCATCGTCGCGTTCGACGGCCTCACGGCGGCGCTGATCCCGCTCTACGCCGTCGGGGTGTTCACGGGCTTCACCCTCTCGCAGTCGGGCATGGTCGTGCACCACTGGCGGGAGCGCGAGCCGCGCTGGCAGCGGGGGCTGGTGATCAACGGCACCGGGGCCGTCGCCACCGGCGTGGTGCTGCTCGTGGTGGTCGTGTCGAAGTTCACGATCGGCGCGTGGATCCCGGCGGTCGTGATCCCCTGCGTCGCCCTCGTCCTCCGCCGCATCCGGCACCACTACGACGGCGTCGCCCGCGCGCTGCGGATCGATCCCGGCTACCGCCCGGCGCCCAGCCACCACACCGTGGTCGTGCTCGTGGGCGGCGTGCACCGCAGCCTCATGCCCGCCCTCGCCTACGCCAGCTCGCTGCACGCCGACCAGCTCGTCGCCCTCCACGTCTCCACGGACCCCGAGCACGAGGACCGCCTGCGGCGGGACTGGGCCGAGCACGGGCTCGACCTGCCGCTCACCATCCGGCCGTCGCCGTACCGGGAGCTGACCCGGCCGGTCCTCGAGTTCCTCGACGAGGTCGAGTCCGAGCACCCCGGCGGCCTCGTGACCGTCGTCGTGCCGGAGTTCGTCGTGGCCCACTGGTACTCGAACCTGCTCCACAACCAGTCGGCCCTGGCGCTCCGAGCCCGGCTGCACCAGCGGCCGGGCACCGTGGTCGTGTCCGTGCCGCTCCACCTCGGCGCGGCGCGCGAGTAGCGCGTCAGGGCAGGTCGACGAGCGACCGGGTGAGCTCGTCGACCGACGACGCCCCGCACAGCGCCATCGTGCGGCGCACGTCGTCGGCCCACCAGCCGAGGAGGCGGTCGACGCCCCGCTCGCCGGCGGCGCCGAGGGCGTAGAGGTAGGCCCGGCCGGCCATGCACGCCGTGGCGCCGGCGGCAACGGCCTTGACGATGTCGCTGCCCCGCCGCACGCCGCCGTCGCAGACGACCTCGGTCCGGCCGGCGAGGGCGTCGGCGACCGGGGCGACCAGGGGGAGGATCGCCGGCGCCCCGTCGAGCTGGCGGCCGCCGTGGTTCGACAGCACGACGGCGTCCGCCCCCACGTCGGCGGCGAGGATGGCGTCGTCGACGGTCTGCACGCCCTTGACGAGGACGGCGCCGTCCCAGACGGAACGCAGCCACTCGATGTCGGACCACGACAGCGCCGGGTCGAACTGGGCGGCGATGTAGTCGGCGAGGCGGACGGGCGAGGCGCCGTCGTCGACGCCCTGGCCCACGACGTTGGCGAAGCGGATGGGCTCCCCGCGCACGAACCGCCAGGTCCAGCCGGGGTGCAGGGCGCCGTCGACGAGCGTGCGCGGACCGATCGAGGGCGGGAGCGAGAACCCGCGGCGGACGTCGCGCTCACGCCGTCCGAGCACGGCCGTGTCGACGGTGAGCACGAGCGCCTCGTAGCGGGCGTCGGCGGCCCGATGGATCATCTCGCGCACGATCCCGCGGTCGCGCCACGCGTAGACCTGGAACCAGAGGCGCCCGTCGCTGACCGAGCGCACCTCCTCGATCGAGCGGGTGGCGAGCGTCGACAGCGTGTAGGGCAGCCCGGCGCGAGCGGCCGCTCGAGCGACGGCGAGCTCGCCGTCGGGGTCGGCGATCCGGGTGAAGCCGGTCGGCGCCAGGACGAGGGGGTAGGCGAGGGGGCGGCCGAGCAGCGTCGCCTCGATCGCCACCGACGCCACCCCGCGCAGCACCCGGGGCCGGAAGGTCGTGGCGGCGAACGCCGCCTCGTTGGCAGCCAGCGTGCGCTCGTCCTCGGCGCCGCCGTCGATGTAGTCGAACACGCCCGCGGGCAGGCGCCGCCGGGCGAGCCGCCGCAGGTCGGCGACCGACGCCGCCCGCGCCAGCCGTCGCTCGACGGGGTCGGTCTCGACCCGGCCGAACCGGATGACCGAGCGCAGGGCGTCGAGCACGGTCAGCCCGCGTGGGCGTGGTCGTCGGCGCGCCGGGGCAGGCGCGCCACCACCAGGGTGACCACGAGCCCGACGGCGAGGCCGAGGACGGCGGAGGCGGCGGTGTTCACCAGCCACTCGAGCACGCCGTTGCCGTGAACGGCCTCCTCGAGGTGGTGCACGACGTCGTGGGGGCCGTGCCAGCCGAGCTCGTCGGTGCCGACGAGGAGGATGTGGCCGCCGACCCAGAGCATGGCCGCCACGCCGATCCGCGACAGCCACCGCAGCACGATCGGCATGCCGTGCACGAGCCCGCGACCGACCCGGTCGGCCGCCGGGCTGTCTCGCTTCGTCAGGGCGAGGCCGACGTCGTCCATCTTCACGATCAGGGCGACGAGGCCGTAGACGACGACGGTGATGAGGAGGGCGACCACCACGAGGATCACCGCCCGGGTGACGACCGGCTCCTCGATGACCTCCTTCAGGGCGATGACCATGATCTCCGCCGAGAGGACGAAGTCGGTGCGGATGGCGCCGGCGATCGTCGCCTGCTCGGCCTCGGGACCGAGCACGACCGCCGGCAGCGCGGCGTCGTGGTGCCCGCCACCGAGGGCGTGGACGATCTTGTGGGCGCCCTCGTAGCAGAGGTAGGTGCCGCCCAGCATGAGGATGACCTCGACCAGCGTCGGGGCCAGGGCGCTCAGGGCGATCGCCACGGGGAGGATCAGCAGCAGCTTGTTGCGGAGGGAGCCGGTGGCGATCCGCCGGATGATCGGCAGCTCCCGCTCGGCGGCGAGGCCCCGCACGTAGGTGGGCGTCACCGCCGTGTCGTCGACGACGACGCCGGCGGCCTTGGCGCTGGCCCTCCCGGCGGCAGCCCCGACGTCGTCGATGGAGGCGGCCGCCAGCTTCGCCAGTGCCGCCACGTCGTCGAGGAGCCCCACCAGTCCACCGGCCATCGCGCACCATCCTCGCCCGTCGCGCCCCACCGTCGCGACGGGGAGGGAAATCGCTCCACGTGCGACCGCGGTCACTGACGGATCGGGGTCGGCCGATGAGAATGGCTCCGGGCCGACGTCTCACCCCCCGTCGACCGTCACGCGCCTCTGGAGGGCCTCGTGTTCGAACGTCTCGGGTCGTGGTGCCACGACCGCCGCCGCATCGTCGTGGGCCTGTGGATCGCCGTGCTCGTCCTCACCGGGATGCTGTCCGGCGCCCTCGGCAACGGGTTCCGCGACGCCTTCCAGCTGCCGGACGTCGAGTCGCGCCACGGGTTCGACCTGCTCGAGGAGGAGTTCGGCGGCCAGGGCACCGGCATGACCGGCATGCTCGTGTTCCGCGCCGAGCAGGGCGTCGACGACCCCGAGGTGCAGCGGGCCATGGAGGCGCTGCTCGCCGACGTCGCCGCCATGGACGGCGTGGCCCGGGTCGAGAGCCCGTACGCGCCCGGCGGCGAGCGCCAGGTCGGCTTCCGGGGCGACGAGGCCGGGCGCATCGCCTACGCCAACGTCGAGATGCCCGAGGACATCGAGTTCGCGCGGGCGGCGGAGATCCGCGACGCCATCGCCGAGCAGGTGCCCGAGATCGACGGCCTGCGCGTCGAGTACGGCGGGTTCATCTGGGCGGAGTTCGAGGAGCCGTCGGCCGAGCTCATCGGCCTGGCGTTCGCCATCGTCATCCTGATCCTGGCCTTCGGCTCGGTGCTCGCCATGGGCCTGCCGGTGGGCGTCGCCCTGTTCGGCATCGGCATCGGCAGCGCCCTGATCGTGCTGCTCAGCCACGTGCTGACGATCCCCGACTTCGCCACCTTCCTCGGGATCATGATCGGCCTCGGCGTCGGCATCGACTACGCCC
>DATLFW010000438.1:0-10378 GCA_035540775.1 Acidimicrobiia bacterium | reverse complement strand
GTTCACACGGGCGACGTCGTCCGCGGTGATCAGCCCCCGAGCGACCCCGCTCTGATTGCTGATGACGGCCGTGGCGACGCCCGCTTGCCGCAGCCGCTCGACGGCCTCCTTCGCTCCCGGGGCCGGCACGACCCGGTCGGGATCGCCGTTGTAGGGCACGTCGACGACGAGCGTGCCGTCACGGTCGAACAGCACCGCCCGGGGCACCCGGCCGCGTGCACGGATGGGCTCCGCCCCCCATGCACGCACGAAGCCTCGTATCCACCAAGCGGTGGCGGCGGGCGGGATGGCAACACTGGTCGCCACCATCGTCGCGAGTTCGCCCGGCGTCCGGGGCCCGGGCGCGATCCGAGTCCAGGCGAACTCGGCGGTCATCCCAGCCCACGCCGTCGCCAGCGCTCGTGCCGTTCGCCGGCCGCCGGCGAAGGTGGCAACGACGGCGCCGAGCGCGAGCGCCGTCGTGGCGAGGTGACGGCGCCGCCGTCCCCGAGGCGCCTGGACGCGGTGCCGCCAGCCCCGTCCGTGGATGGCCCGCATCAGGGCGTCGTCGGCGTTTCCGGCTTGCCGGCGCACCGTCGTCCACGGGGAGGTGGGGCCGACGGGGTGACGGACGTGGCGTTGCCCGGAGACGAGTCGTCCCCCCACGGCCATGATCCGGAGTGCGAGGTCGGCGTCCTCGCGGTAGGCGCGGGGAAATCGTTCGTCGAACCCGCCGACCTGCTCGAGGACGGAGCGCCGGTAGGCCATGTCGGCGGTGGCCCAGGCGGCGGTCTCGAGCCCGGCGACGTTGCGTTCCCAGTCGGTGGGGCGGCGGTCGAGCGGCAGCGGCACCTCGATCAGGCCCTGGACGCCGGCCACGCCAGGATCGACACCCTCGAGGTCGTCGACGAGTGCGTCGCCCCAGCCGTCGGCGGGGACGACGTCGTCGTCGAGGAACGCCACCCACGCGGCGGTCGCAGCCCGCCATCCCACGTTGCGGGCGGCGGCGGGGCCCGCTCCCTTTCCCGTGAGCACGACCGTGCGGTGCTCGAGCGGCGGCGGGACGCGCGGCCATACGGAGGGCGAAGCGTCGGGTCGGTCGTGGACGACGACGATGCGCCCGTCGAACGCCTTCGCTTCTCGGGTGAGCACGTCGAACAGCACGTCGAGTGACGGCCGTCCGATGGTGGGGATGACGAGGTCGACGACGGGGGTCGCAGCGCCTGCCACGTTGCCCCCGGTCACGTCGGCCTTCGCACGAGGAATGGCCCGATCGCCAGCGCGTCCACGGGCGCCGATCCAAAGCACTCGAGGGCGTCACGGGGGTCGTCCACCATCGGCCGGCCGGCGGTGTTGAGGCTGGTGTTCACGACGACGGGGACACCCGTCCGGCGGTCGATGCACTCGAGGAGCCGGGCCACGAGGGGCTCGTCGTGGCGGTCCACCGTCTGGATGCGGGCGGTGCCGTCGACGTGCACGACGGCCGGAATGCGGTCGCGCCATTCGGGACGGACACGGTGGGTGAAGAGCATGTAGGGGCTCGGGATGGGGCCGCCCTCGAAGATCTCGCGTGCGCGGTCGAGGAGGACCATGGGGGCCACCGGGCGGAACTGCTCGCGGCCCTTGACGTCGTTGATGCGTTCGAGGTTCTCGGGACGCCGGGCGTCCGCCATGAGAGTCCGGTGTCCGAGCGCCCGGGGCCCGTACTCCGAACGTCCCTGGAACCACGCGACCACCCCGTCGTTGATGATGACCTGGGCGGCGGCATCGGCGAGATCATGCGGTTGTTCGTAGGGGAGGCGGGCACGGTCGAGCCACCCCTGCAGTTCGGCGTCGCTCCACCCGCGTCCGAGGGCGGCCGACGGCATCGGCCCCACCCGGTCACCGAGGGCATGGGCGACGTGGAGGGCTCCACCGAGGGCGGTGCCGGAGTCGCCAGCGGCCGGCTGCACCCAGACCCGCTCGAACGGACCCTCCTCGAACAGGCGCGAGTTGGCAACGCAGTTGAGGGCGACGCCTCCGGCCATCGTGAGCGCGTCCTCGCCCGTCGCCCCGTGGAGCCAGACGGCGAGATCGAGGAGCACTTCCTCGAGCCGGGCCTGGACGGTGGCGGCCAGGTCTGCGTGGTCGTCGTTCCACCCGTCGTCGCCGTGCGGACGGGGCGCGAACTCGTTCCAATCGACGGGGCTGACCTCGAAGCGGCCGTCACCGGTGGTGCGGACGAGTCGCCGGAACTCCGGGAGGTGGCGTGGTTTCCCGTAGGACGCCAGCGCCATCACCTTGTACTCGTCGGAACTGCGCAGAAATCCGAGGTGCTCGGTGAGCTCCTCGTAGAGGAGACCCAAGGAATGCGGGAGTTCCTGGGTGGCGAGGGTCGCCAGGCCGCCGTCGCGCGCGTGACCGGCGAGGTAGCTGGTGCGCTCACCTCGCCCGTCGAGAACGAGCACGGCCGAGTCGCGGAACGGGGCGGCGAGGTGTGCGGACGCGGCGTGGGCGAGGTGATGGGGGACCCACCGCATGGCGTCGATGTCGAAATCCGGGAATGTGCTTCGGAGGAAGAGCGGGGCCCGACGTGCGTAAAGGGTGCGCAGCCCTTCCCACGCGTCACGCGTGACGTCCTCGCCCGTCGAGGGAGCCAGGTCGGGGTCGTAGGAGTAGACGACGGCGTCGAGATCCGAGGCTCGGAGACCCGCCTCCGCCAGACACCACGCGACCGCCTGCTCGGGAAGCTCCCACGTCGAGAACGGGACGGGGCGCTTTCCGTGTTTTCGTCGGGAGAAGCGCTCCTCCTCCGCGGCACTCAGGATCTCCCCGTCGACGACGAGGGCAGCGGCGGGATCGTGGAACACGGCGTTGATGCCCAGGACGCGGCTCATCGGGCGCCGCCCGACGTGGCCCCACGCCCACGCGGCGTTTCGGCGCGGCCCGAGAGGGAAAGGTCGCCGGGCGTGGAGTCTTCCCTCGACGACGTCACCGTCGTCATGATCACGAGGAACCGGTCCGCCGAAGCGGTGCGAGCCGTCGAGCGCCTGCGGGCACTTCCGGAGGCTCCGGAAGTAATCGTCGTCGACAACGCGTCCAAGGACGACACCTCCCTGGCGGTGGGCGGTCGCCCTGGTGTGCGCGTCCTGGTGGCGGACCGCAATCTCGGCGCCGCCGGTCGTAATCTCGGCGTTGCATCCGCCCGCACGCCGTTCGTCGCCTTCGCCGACGACGACTCGGGTTGGTCGCCGGGTGCGCTCGCCCGAGCCGCCCGGATCCTGCGCGGCCACCCTGGCGTCGGTGCCGTGGCGGGCCGCGTGATCCTCCGGCCTTCGCGCCGCTTGGAGCCGGTGTGCGCTGCGATGGCGAACAGTCCTCTTGGCATCGAACACGGGCTTCCCGGTCCGTCCGTTCTCGGCTTTCCGGCGTGTGGCGTCGTCGTCCGCCGCGACGCCTTCCTGGCGGTGGGCGGCTTCCATCCCGCGTTCGAAGTGGGCGGTGAGGAGGATCTCCTCGCGATCGACCTCCGCACCGGGGGGTGGACCGCGGTGTACGTCGACGCCGTGGAGGCGTGGCACGAACCGTCGCCAATGCGTGACATCGGGAACCGGCAACGGCGTCTCGTCCGCAACGCGTTGTGGACCGTGTGGCTGCGACGGCCACGGAAGGCGGCGTGGCGCGAGACCGCTCGCCTCGTGGCCAGGGCTCTGCGCCGGGCGGGAACGGTGCCAGGGGTGTGGGCGGCGGTCATCGGGCTCCCCTGGGTGCTGCGGGAACGGTCGGTGGTGCCGCCGGACGTCGAGGCGGACCTTCGCCGGACGGAGCAGCGGTCGGGGACGACGCTCCCGTTCCCATGACGAACCGGTGTGCCCGCCGGAGGAGCGGGTCGTCGGCGCCCCGTGCCCGGACGTCGTCGAGGTGGTCGAGCTCATCCAGCGCTTGGAGCACGTCGTCGACGCTCAGGTCGAGCAGCCCCGGGTGCGGCTCCATCGCGTGCGGGTCGCCAGTGCGACCGGCCCACAGCGCACGGTGCCACGGGCGGTCGGTGGGCGGGCCCCACCGTGACGGCGGCACGGGTCCGAACAGCACGACGGAAGGGACTCGGTAGGCAGTGGCGAGATGAGCGACGCCGGTGTCGCCCGAGACGACGCGGCCCGCGACGGCGACGGCCGCCGCGAGATCGGCGAGGTCGAGCGACCCCGCCAGGACGGCACCGGTCGGAAGTTCCGCGAGTTCGGCGAGGCGGTGCGCCAGGGCGCGCTCGTCGACCGACCCGGTCACCACGACACTGCGTCCGGCGGCGCGTTCGCGGCGGGCCACGGCGGCGAAGCGCTCGACGGGCCAGCGTCGCGACGGCCGTGAAGCCCCGGGATGGACGATGGTCGCCCCGATCGCGGCTGCCGGCGGAGGGACGTCGGGTCGGCACAAGTCCGTCCGCCTCTCGTCGGCCGGAACCCCGCACTCGGTCAGCATCCGGCACCACCGATCGATCTCGTGCTCGTCGCGCACCCATTCGGGTCCGGTGGCGCACTCGGGCACGTCGCGATGGGCGAAGGCCAGCAGGCGTCCCGGGCGCGTGGCGAGGAGCACACGATGGCTCTGCGGACCGCGTCCGTGCAGGTTGACGGCGACATCGGGGTGGAGGCAGTCGGAGCCCAGGTGGGTCAGCGGCCGGGACGGTGCGATCGCATCGACGGCGTCGGCGAGCGACACGAGCGGGGCGAGATGCGGCCGGGTGGCGAGGAGGATGCGATGGTCGGGGAAGGCGTCGCGCACGGCTCGGAGGGCTGGAACACCCGTCACGAAGTCGCCGAGCCCCAGACACCGCAGCACGAGCACGGTGGGGCGGCTGGTCACGGCCAGGAAGTCTCCGTCGACGGCGCGATCACGAGTTCCCGGATCTCACAGCCGGCCGGTTGCGACAGGGCGAAGAGGATCGCCGACGCGACGTGCTCCGGTCGATTGAGCTGCAGGTCGGGCGGCGGCTTGTAGCGGTCGTCTCGGGTGTCGAAGAACGCCGTGTTCATCCCGCCGGGCAGGACCAGGGTGACGCCGACGCGGCCCGACGTCTCCGCCGCCAGCGCCCGGGTGAAGCCGACCACACCGAACTTGCTGGCGCAGTAGGCGGTGGCGTCGCTCACGGCGCGGAGCCCGAGCGTCGACGCCACGGAGACGAAGCGACCCGAGGCGCGCTCGAGGTGGGGGAGTGCGGCGCGAGCGACGGCTGCCGTTCCCAACAGGTTCACCCCGATCACCTTTTCCCACCGCTCGGCGGGGACGTCCGAGAGTTCGCCGGGCGCATCGATCCCTGCGGCGGTGACGGCGGCGTCGAGGCGTCCGTGCCGCTCGACCACGTCCTCGACGGCGTCCCGCACGGCGGAGGCGTCGGAAACGTCGACGACGGCGTGGTCGACTTCCGACGGTGGCGGCTGTACGTCGAAGACGACGGGCGTCCCCCCGGCGTCGACGACGCCTCGCACCACGGCTGCTCCGAGTCCCGATGCCCCGCCCGTGACGATGACGGTGCCGGGCGACCCGTTGCGCTCGCTGCCCTCCGCTTGTGTCGCTTCCTGCATTACGCGTTCCCTCCGATGTTCGCGTCGTGTTCGGGTGGTGCCACGCCGAGGGCCACGTCAATCGCCGCGCAGAGCATGTGGATCGACACGAGGTGGATTTCCTGGACGGTCGCCGTCGTGGGAGCCTCGACGCAGAGCGCGTCGTCGGAGATCCCGGCCAGCGGGTTCGGAACCGGGCCGGTCATCGCCCACACTGTCATTCCCACCTCGGCGGCGGCCTTGCCAGCGGCCAGCACGTTGCCGCTCCGGCCCGACGTGCTGAGTCCGAGGAAGACGTCGCCGGGGCGGCCGTGAGCACGGACCTGCCGGGCGAAGACGTCGTCCGCGGAGTAGTCGTTGAGAATGGCCGTGAGGCTCGACGTTTCGGCGTTCAACGCCAGCGCGCTGAGCGGGTCGCGGTCGTCGCGGTAGCGGCAGACGAGTTCGGCACACAGGTGTTGGGCCTGGGCGGCGCTCCCACCGTTGCCGGCCGCGAGGAGACGTCCTCCGCCCGTGAGCACGCCGGCGAGGTGCGCGGCCCACGCATCCAGGCGGGCGCATTCACGGTAAAGGGCGGCGAGGGGGCGCGTGAGAGCGGCGAGATGGGCGCGCCCGGTCGGCAGCGCTGGGGAGCTCATTGCCGAACCTCCATGACGGGCCAATCTGCCGTCGCCGCAGGACGACGGTCGACGAGGTCGGCGTAGATCTCCGCCGTGGATGCCGCCACTCGCTCCCAGCTGAAGGAGGTGGCCCGGCGGGCGCCGGCCTCGCCCATGGCCGCGAGGGTGGCGGCGTTCGGGAGCAGTTCGCTCAATGCCTCTGCCAACCGGTCGGGGCTGCGGGGTGGTACGTGGATCCCCGTGACACCGTCGACGACGGTGTCGAGCATGCCGCCGACGGCGGAAGCGACGACGGGCACGCCGCATGCCATGGCCTCGAGCGGGACGATGCCGAACGGCTCGTACCAGGGAGCGCAGACGACGACGTCGCACGACCGGAGGAAGACCGGAACGTCGGTGCGCGGGATGCGGCCCCGTAACGTGACGCGCTCGGCGACCCCGGCGCGCTCGGCCACGTCGCGCAGGCGCCGTGCTTCTGGATCGTTGGGGAGATCGCCGGGCTCCGGCCCACCGACCACGACGAGTTCGGCGTTTGGGACGGCGGCCATCGCCTCGATGACGTTCCCGACCCCCTTCCGCTCGACGAGCCGAGTGAGCACCCCGACACGCCGCATGCCCGGCGTTCGCTCCTCCGCCGGTCCCTCCGGTCCGAACTGCGTGAGGTCGACCCCGCAGGGAACCACGTTGACGCGGTCGCTCGAGAGGCCAAGGCGCATCAGCTCGAACGCCTCGTCGCTGCACGTGGCGACGATCCGATCCGCCTCACAGAGGATGCGGCGTTCGACGTCGAGGCGTTCCGGCGGGCTCGTGTCCTTCCGACCCTGCTCGCGCCGCTTCACGACGCCGAGGGCATGGAACGTGTGGGCGAGCGGGATGTCGCGTCCCGCGACAGCATCGAGGGCGGCGAGGCCGGACATCCAGAAGTGCGAGTGCACGACGTCGGGCAAGTTCATGTCGAAGGCACCCGACAGGTAGGCCGCGAACTCCTCCATGTGGGGGAGGAGGTCGTCCTTCGGGACTTTCTGAGGTGGGCCGGCGTCGACGTGGACGACGTTCACCCGTGGCCCGAAGGGGACGCGGGATCGCAGGTCGGGGCTGTCGCGCCGCGTGTACACGTCGACCTCGAAGCCGCTCCGTGCCAGATGGCGGGCGAGGCAGGCGACGTGCACGTTCTGTCCGCCGGCATCGACCCCGCCCAGCGCCGCCAGCGGGCTGGCGTGCTCCGAGACCAGGGCGACCCGCGTGCCGCCCGATCGACGGAATGGCGACAACCGATGCATGCGTTCGTCCTGACGGAGCCGGCGAGATCGGACACGTGCGCGTTACCCGACCTCTCCGTTCTCGACACGGCTCCGTGGGAAAAGCGACTCTCCGTGTGGCGATCTCGCGCGCTGCTTCTTCTGAAAGGGCCGTTGCCTCGCGCGTCGCGCGAATCCCCTCTCGGGGCGGGGGTTCTCAGCGGGGGAGGAGTGCGAGCCGGCGAGCCGACGAGCCGGCCATGGCGACACCGAGCGATGCGGCGGCGAGGAGAGCGGCGGTCGCCTGGACGCCGACGATGGCGACGAGCTCGGGGACCACCAACAACGCCAGGGCGGACGCCAGCGACCCGGCGGCGGCCGTCGCCGCCAGCGCCGGGCTTGCCTGGCCCGGAGGGACTCGATGGATGACGTGATGCTCCACCATCGCCCCGAGCATCTGCGCGGCGAAGCCGCTCGCCGCCATGGTGCCGAGCAGGAACGGCCATGCCATGCCGGCCACCTGCCACCCGGCGAGCGCCAGGACGCCCAGCAACGGCCAGGCGAGCAGGGGATCCCGACGGACGACGTCAGGACGGGCTCGGAGGTAGGTGGCGGCGGAGAGAGCGCCGGTGAATGCAGCGGCAGTGGCAGGTCCCAGCCAGGCTTCGGAATGGAGTCTCACGACGAGGGCGTCGGAGAGCGACACGAGCCCCATGGCAACGAGCGTCACCAGCGCTCCGAAGGCAGCGACCGGGGCAGCGGCCCGCTGGCCGCGGAGTTGCTCGCGCAGGGGAACGGCTGCCGCCACCGACCGACCGGCGATCCGGTACATCGGGACGATGGTGCCGAGTCCGACCGCCAGGCCCGTGACGGTGACGACGGCGGGCGTCGCGAAGGCGGTCACGACGCCCGCCGCCACGGCACCGGCCGCCTGACCACCGCCGTTGGCCACGCTGAACCACGCGAGCGAAGCCGCCGCGCGCTCGTCTCGCGGCGCCTGCGACTTTGCCCCCGCCATGAGGACACCCCCAGTCACGCTGCCGACGAAGCGCGACGCCATGATCGGCGCCACCCCGAACCCGGTGAGCACGGCGGCGTACGAGACGGCCCGAGCGGACGCCAGCACCGCGGCACTCGCCTGCATGGTGCGCCGGGCGCCGATGCGCGACGTTCCGACGCTGCTGACGACGGCAGACAGGACCGAGCCGAGCATGCCGACGGCCAACAGGCCGGAGAAGGCCCGCAACCCGCCGATCTCGAGGGCGTAGAGGGCGAGGACGAGGGCATTGAAGCGGGCGCCGAATCCGTCGGCGAATTGCGTGCCGAGCTGGGTCAGGGTTGCCGGGCGCCTCGACGCTCGCGTTGACACGCGCGTCGAGGCGCGCGTCGATGCAGATCCGCGGTCGATCACGTGAGCTCCTCCCGCCGGCGCCAGTGCAAGGCGACGACCGCCAGAGGCTACGAACACCCGGGGAAGCAACCGAACCACTGCGGGTCGACCGGTGCGAGGTCTGCCCGGGCCGGCCCGTTTCGCTCCCCACCGGCCCCGGGTACGGGCGCGCGATGGCACCCGGTCTTCCCCGTGAACTTCAGATCGAGATCACCGGGGCCTGCAACCTCCGGTGCCACATGTGCCTGGTGCGGTACCGCCCCTCGATCGACCGAGTGAGCGGGACGTTCTCAGCCGACGACTTCCGGGCCCTCGTCGACGGAAACGCGACACTCGAACGCCTCACGCTCCAGGGTCTGGGCGAGCCACTGCTCGTCCCGCATCTCGTGGAGATGATCCGCTACGCCAGCGATCGCGGCATCACCGTCGGCTTCAACACGAATGGGACCCTCCTCACGCGCGACCGCGCCCGCCGCCTCGTCGACGCCGGCCTCTCGTGGCTCCACGTCTCACTCGACGGCGCCACGGCCGAGACCTACGAGTCGATCCGCGACGGAGCGCGCTTCGAGAAGGTGTGCGCCAACATCGCCGGCCTCGTGGAGGTCAAGCGGGAGTTGGGATCTCCGACGCCCGAGGTGCAACTGGTGTTCGTGGCCATGCACCGAAACGTTGCCGAGCTGCCCGATCTCGTGCGTCTGGCGCACCGGCTCGGCGTCGACGACGTCTGGGTGCAGAACCTCTCGCACACCTTCAGCGACACCGATCCGGCCGGCGCCTACGTCGGCATTCGAACGTTCACGGAGGGCGAAGCGCTCTGGGTGGGTCGAGGGGACGACGACGTCTTCGCCCCGGCTCGCGACGAGGCCGATCGACTCGGTGTGACCCTCCGGCTCCCCGGTCGCGGAAGCGATCCTCGCGAGCGGCCGACGGGCGAGCCAGCCTGCGACTGGCCGTGGCGTTCGGCCTACGTCGCCCACGACGGTGTGGTGCAGCCGTGCTGCATGGTGATGGGCTCGGATCGGGCCGAGATGGGACGGCTCTCGGAGGCCTCGTTCGACGAGATCTGGAGCGGCGACGCCTACCGGGACTTCCGTTCGCGGCTGCTCGGTGACGAACCTCCCGACGTCTGCCGGGGATGCTCGCTGTACCACCGCACCTTCTGACCGATGCCGGTCACGCTCCCCGGTGACGGCGCAGCGACGCGCGCTTGCCGCAACGGGGGTGGCTCAACCGGTCAATGTGTCAGGCGGTGGCAGCGACGAACGTCTCGTCGTCGTCGACGGCGGGGGCGCGGCCGCCCGCTGGTGCGCCGGCCAGCATCTCGAGCGTCGCCAGGTTCACGTTGCCGCGGTGCTTCGCCAGGTACATGGAGGCGTCCGCCTCGCGTAGGAGGGCCGCTGCGGTGTCCCGGCCGCCGTGGCTGATGGTGGCGCCGACGCTGGCTCCGACTCCGAGGCGGCGTCCGTCGACGACGAACGGAACACCGAGGGCGACCTGGAGCCGGTCGGCGACCTCGAAGGCGGCGTCCGCGTCGGCGACGTCTTCGAGGAGTACGGCGAACTCGTCGCCGCCGAACCGGGCGACGGCGTCAGCGCCGCGCAGGCAGGCGCGCAT
>DATLFW010000437.1:0-3096 GCA_035540775.1 Acidimicrobiia bacterium | reverse complement strand
CTCCTTGGCCGCGAGGAGCCGGTCGAGGGTGCCGTCGACCGCCGGCGTCACAGCCCGAGCTCCTCGCCGAGCGACTCCGCCAGCATGCGGGTGACCCGCATCCCGTGCGTTCGCACGAACAGGAACGGCAGGTACATCAGGGGCAGGTCGACGGACTCCCGTAGTCGCTGCAGGTGCGTCGCCCGCGTGCGCCGGAGGGTGACGGCCAAGCGGGCACCGTCGAGCACGATCGGAGCGCCGTCACCCACGTGCTCGGCGAGGACGGCGGCCGGCTCCCGCTCGCGCAGCGCCTCGAAGCTGGCCTCCTCGTCCCGGGTGAAGAGCTCGGGGAGGACACGGTTGACGATGACGGCGCCCAGGGGGACGGAAAGCTCGGAGCGGACCTTGCCGATCAGCTCGATCGTCTCGTTGACCGGCATCTCCTCGGGCGTCGCAACGACGTTGAGGGCCGTGATCGCTGGATCGGAGAGGAGCTCGACCATCCAGTCGGTCTGGTGACGGACGACCCCGACCGAGACCAGTTCACGGATCGTGTCGGGGGCCCCGAGCTGGGCGACGATGTGGCCGGTGGCGGCGGCGTCGACCACCACGAGGTCCCACTTGCCGCGCTCGATCGCTTCGCGGACCTCCCAGGTGATCTTCCCGACGGTGAGGATCTCCTTCACGCCCGGCGCCGCGTTGGCGACGAAGTCGAAGGCGCGAGCCACCGGTCCGATGCGCCCGAGGACGGGCACCTTCAGGTTGAGCTTCAGGTACTCCCGCAGCGACGACTCGGTGTCCATCGACATGACGTGGACACCGGGATGGACCTCGACGGGATCGAAGCCGACCGGTCGGTGCTCGAAGAAGTCGGTGAGGTTGCCCTTGGCGTCGACCTCGACCACGAGCACCCGCTTGCCCTGTTCGGCAGCCAGGAGCGCCGTGGCGGCGGTGACGGTGGTCTTGCCGACGCCGCCCTTCCCGGTGACGACGAGCAGCCGCCGTCCCAGGAGGTCGGGAGTCGGGCTCACGCCGTCACCTCGGGTGTCAGCTCCCGAAGCCGACGTGGCGGTCGCCCTCGGAACCCTCGATCTCCACGTAGGCGAGCTTGTCGATCGGCACGGCGACCCGCGTACCCCGGCGGTCGGTGAGCCACACGACGGTGTCGGCCTCGTCGAGCGCCTGCTTCACGAGGTTGGTGACCTCGTCGGCGTCGCCGTCGATGTCGAGCTTCAGTTCCTTGGCGCTGTAGGTGACGCCGATGCGCACGTCCATGGAATGCGTTCCTCCTCGAAACGGTGAGCCGACGGGCGACCCGTCGGCATCGTAGCGAAGCCCTCCCGGAGGCCTTCTGGCCGGGGGGCCCGATCTGGTCAGCCGGCGGTGGGCTCCTCGCTGCGGCGCTCGGGCGGCTGGTCGCCATGCGACTCGACGGCCGCCGCCCACTCGTCGAAGGCCGCGCGGTACTCCGGAGTGTCGTAACCCACGGGCGGGTCGCCCGGGACCGACGCCAGCTCGCCCCGGCCGCTGCGCCACGGCGTGCGTCGCTTGGCGAGGAGCCAGTACACGGCCACGACCATGACGACGACGGCCGTCCACTGGCTGCCGGTGAGCCCGGTGCCGTGCGTCTCGTCGATCCGGAAGAAGTCTTCGATGAACCGGCCGGCGCCGTACCAGGCGGCGAAGACGAGGGTCAGGAACCCGTCGTAGCGAGGCCGGCGGCGCAACCACAAGAGGACGGGCAGCAGCAGGCTCGCCGAGATGAGGTCGTAGAGAGCGGGCTGGTGGACGGCGTTGCCAGGGCCGGCGATGCACTCGGAGCCCGTCTCCACGCCGAGCGGCGGGCACTCGTAGCCGAGGAAGAAGTCGGTGGCCTTTCCGAGGTGGTCGGCGATGACGAGGTCGCCCATCCGGCCGATGATGATCCCGAAGGCGAGGCCGGGCACGACGGCGTCCATCACCTTCCAGAAGGAGATGCCGTCAGAGCGCATGCGGGTGGCGGCGGCGAGAACGGCCCCCGTGATCCCGCCGAGCAGGCTGATCCCGCCCTCCCACACCTTCAATGCCTCGAGCGGGTTGTCGCTGTAGTCGCCGGGGTGGTTGATGACGTAGGCGATGCGGGCGCCGACGATGGCGCCGATGACGCCCCGGGCGAGCATCGAATAGACCTGGTCTTCGGTGATGCCGCGGCGGGCGGCGGCGGGCACCATGAACAACCAGGCGCCGAGCACGTAGCCGAGGGCGATCCCGAGGCCGTGGGGCGACACCGAAAGTGGCCCGAGGTCGATGGTGACGATGGGGTCGTAGTCGAGGAGCGCCGCAATCACGGGCGTCATCGTCGCGCAGATCGTCCCGCTGGCCGCATCAACCGGGGGCTCAGGCGGCTTGGGCGATCGAGACGGCCAGGATGACGGCGTTGCCGATCGCCATCGTCAGCGCGACAGGGTGCACGACCCCCGGCGCGAGGGAAGCCTCGCCGGCGTACGCCCGAGCGGCGGACGCCAGCCCCCCACGGGAGCGCAGGGCGACGAGGCCGGCGACACCCAGAGCGAGGGCGGCCACCACCTCGATCGAGGCCGCTGCCCACGAGAGCGGGCTGACCTCGGCTGCCGAGGTGAACGAGTCGCTGAGCCAGGAGCGGGCAGGGAGGAAGTGGACCACGACGTACCCCGCCGCCAGGGCGAACCCGGCCGAGACGGCGGCGAGGGGTGCGAGGCGGTGTCGCTGGCAGACGAGCACGACGACGGCGACCTCCAGGAAGATCGCCGCCGTCCCGACCGCGAAGACGTCGCCCGAGAGCGTGTCGGCGCCCCGGCGGACGTGGTCGAAGTTGTGGAACAGGACCGCGACGGTGAAGAACGCAGCCGCCCAGAGGAGCAGTCGGTCGGCGTCGCGAACGGCGTCCGTCGATCCTGGCGGTGCGAGCGCGTCGTCGACCGTCGCCATCGTCCCAGTCTGCCCCGTCACGTCACGGTCGCGACGAAGCGACGGACCTCGTCGACGAATCGATCCGGTGCCTCCTCGGCGACCATGTGGCCGACGCCGGGCAGCAGCACCAGCGTCGCGTCGGGCATCGCCTCGTCGATCGCCTCCCGCACCGAGCGGGGGGCCCGCTCG
>DATLFW010000436.1:0-5964 GCA_035540775.1 Acidimicrobiia bacterium | reverse complement strand
GTCGTCGGCGGAGCCGGAGTCAGCGTGGTCGGCGTCGTGGGCGCCACCGTCGTCGGTGGAGCCGTCGCCGGGGGGCTGGTGCGGCGCGTGTAGAGCCGGTAGTCGGGCCGGGTGAGGACGAGGTCCAGTGTCTCGGCGTCGGTCGTGTGAACCTCGGCCGGGGGGACCCCAGACAGCGCCGCCGCCATCGTGCGCTGGAACACCGACGCCGGCACCGACCCACCGGTCAGGTAACCCATGGGCGTGTTGTCGAGATTGCCGACCCAGACGGCCGTCGAGAGCTGGGGGGCGAAGCCGACGAACCACGCGTCCCGGTTGTCGGAGGTCGTTCCCGTCTTGCCCGCCACCGTGCGGTCGTCGAGGGCAGCGCCGGTGCCCGTTCCCGAGTCGACGACTCCGATCAGTGCCTTGTTCAACACTCCGACCTGCTCGGCCGGAAAGCGTTCGTCGGCCTGTCGCGTGCGGTCGTACACGACCCCGCCGTCGGCATCGACGATCCGGCGGATCGCATACGGCTCGGCGTATTCCCCGGCCGCGGCGAACGTGGCGTACGCGGCGGCCATCTCCAAGGGCGTGACCCCGGGGTTGATGCCGCCCAGCGCGACGGCCGGCACCGGCGAGATGTCGCGATCGATCCCGGCCTGCTGGGCCGTCTCCACCACGTCCTCGGGCCCCACCTTGAGGCCGAGCTGCATGTAGACGGTGTTGACCGATCGCGCCAGCGCCGAGTCGAGATCGAGCATGCCGTAGCCGCGGCTGCCGTAGTTCTTCGTCTGGAAGCGGACCCCGTCGTGCTCGAAGCTCATCATGGACGAGCCCGGGAATCGGCTGCGGGGGTCGATGCCGTCCCGGATGGCGGTGAGGTACACGAAGGGTTTGAAGGCCGACCCCGGTTGGCGCTCCGCTTGGGCGGCGGCGTTGAACTTCTGACCCTCGTAGTTCCGTCCGCCGACCATGACGGCGATGGCGCCGTCGCCCGGAACGAGCGACACCACCGCGCCCGTCGGGTCTTCCGGATCGGACAGCGCCTCGTTGAGGGCAACCTGGGCGGCCTGGTTCGCCTGGAGGTCGAGGGTGGTCTCGACGGTGAGGCCCCCCGTCAGGAGTCGATGCACGCGCGAAGCCGGGTCGCTCCCGAGTTCCTCGATGCCGCGCGCCTCCCATTTCACGTAGTCGACGAACCAGGGGGCCAAGGTGCCCGCCGGATGCGGGGGCTCCGGCGGGAGCACGTCGAGAGGCTCGTCGGCGGCGTCGCTGGTGCTGGCCTCCGACAGCCATCCCTGCGACGCCATGAGGTCGAGGACCTGGTTGCGGCGCTCGACGACGGCGTCCGGAGCCTCGTGCGGGTCGAGACCGTCGGGCGAACGGATCTTGCCGGCGAGTGTCGCCGCCTGCGCGGGCGAGAGTTCTCGCGGTTCCACCCCGAAGAACGTCTTGGCCGCCTGGGCGATTCCGTATGCCCCGTCGCCGAAGTACACCTGGTTGACGTACCGCTCGAGCAGTTCGTCCTTGGAGTACTCGCGCTCGAGTCGGGCGGCGTAGAGCACTTCCCGAGCCTTCCGGAGCAGCGAGACCTCCCCGCCCGTGTAGTTCAACTTGGCGAGTTGCTGGGTGATCGTCGACCCTCCCTGCTCGCCGCCTCGCGCCTGCGCCATCGCCGCCCGGACGATGGCCGTCGGATCGACGCCGGGGTGCTCGTAGAAGTTGCGGTCTTCAGCGGCGAGGACGGCGTGCCGGACGTGGTCGGGGAGGTCGGCGAGGGAGATCCACTGGCGCCGGTTCTCGCCGTGGAGGTCGGCAACGAGTTGCCCGTTGCGGTCGACGACGCGGCTGCTCGTCGGAAGCTCCTCGAACGACCCGGCTCCCGGCGTGACGGGCTCGACCACCTCGCCGAGCCCGGTCGCGACGACACGCAGCGTCGGCCATCGGACGGCGGGGACGACGGCGGCGACGAGCGTGAACGCGGCGAAGGCGAGCAGGAAGCGTCGCCAACCGATGCGCCTCGCGGTGTCGATGGTGGCGTCGCGGAACCCGGCGAGCCGTTGCGCGGCCGGATGCTCGGCCAGCGTTCGTACTGCGGGCTCGGCGCGTTCGTGGACGTGCCGCAGCTTCGACTCGGCCCACTGGCGTGCCCGGCGAAGGTCTCCCGCCAAGGTGTGTGCCACGGGGCGGTGATTCCGCCATCGCTCGCCTGGTAAACCGGGGCGAGGCGGTCAGTCAGGGATGGGCGTCCCCGATCGGCTCGAGCTGGCTGAACAGCGACAACGTGTCGAAGTACGGCCACAGTTCGACGATGCGGTTGCCCGCCAGGCGGTAGAGCTCCAGCCCGCCGATGGAGAACGGGCGGCCGGTGGGCGCCAGTCCGGCGAACGCTCCCTGGTGCGTGCCGGTGAGGAGCCAGCGGGCGCAGACGAGATCGCCGTCGGCGACGAGGTCCTCCGCGACCACGTGGAGATCGGGGAACGCCGTGCGGATGGCGCGGATCCCGTCGATGATGCCGCGGCGACCGGGGAGCTGACCGGGCATGGGACGGTGATCGACGACGTCCTCGTCGACGAGTTCGGCGACGAGCGGGAGGTCGCCCTTTCCGAGGCACAGTTCGCCGAATCGGCGAACGACCTCCTTGCGTCGTTCCGACACCCAAACCCCCGATTGCCCAGTGCGGGCGTCACCCTACTCGGTTAGAGGACCTCGGAGAGTGCTTCGTCGACGGCGGCCAGGAGGTCGGCGTCCAACTCGACGCCGGAGGCGGCCACGTTGTCGTCGAGCTGGGCGGGGCGGCTGGCGCCGACGATGGCGGAGGAGACCTCGGGGCGGCGCAGGACCCAGGCGAGGGCGAACTGGGCCATGGTGAGCCCGGCCTGGTCGGCGAGGGGGACGAGACGCTGGACCGCCGCCAGGAGGTCGTCGTCGCGCCAGCGCTGCATCATCCCGCCCATCACGTCGCTGGCGGCCCGCGAGTCTTCGGGCGGCGGGCTTCCCGGCTGGTACTTCCCGGTCAGGACGCCCTGCGCGAGCGGCGACCACACGATCTGGCCGATGCCGTTCTCGTGGCAGACGGGGAAGACGCCCTGCTCCGGGCGACGCCACAACATCGAGTACTGGGGCTGCGACGACACGAACGGCTCCACCCCGCGGGTTCCGACCATGTCGATGGCGGCCTGGATCTGCTCCGGCTTCCACTCGCTGAACCCGAGCCACCGGGCCTTCCCCTGCCGGACGACCTCGGTCAAGGCGTCCATGGTTTCTTCGAGCGGCGTGTCGGTGTCGTAGCGGTGGCACTGGTAGAGGTCGACGTGGTCGACGCGGAGGCGGCGCAGCGAATCGTCGACCTGCTTGCGAATCTGCGCCGCCGACAGCCCGAAGTCCTCGTCCGACATCGGGAAGTAGACCTTGGTGGCGAGGACGTAGGAGTCGCGATCGATCCCGGCCAACGTCTCGCCCAGGAACTCCTCAGCCGCACCCCGCCCGTAGACGTTGGCGGTGTCGAGGAAGTTGATACCGAGGTCGAACGCGCGATGCACGCAGGCCTGGGCAGTGTCGCGTTCGACGCCGACGCCGTAGGTCAACCACGACCCGAGGCTGATCTCCGAGACACGCAGGTCGCTGTTGCCGAGCTGTCGGTACTCCATGCCCGTTGCCTACCACGGCGGAGCACTTCGCCCAAGCCTCGCGTCACGGGCGCACGGCCCCGCGTCGTCGGGCACAATGGCGACCGGCACGACGTGGAGGTGGGGCCCGTGGTCGACCGAGCGCCTTCAGGCATGCGACGTTTCTCCATGCGCCGGGAGCACGACGCCTCCGGGGTGTCGGGCACCGGGATCGTCCTCGAGGGCGTGCTCTTCTCGACGGGGGTCGTCGTGATCCACTGGCTGACCCCGCCGCCCCGAGGCTCGATCAGCGTCTTCGACTCCCTCGACCAGTTCCTCTCGATCCACATGGTCCCGCACCCGGAGAACCACTCCGCCCTCGTGTTCGAGGACGGCGAGGAACTGACCGCACACGACGTGGCCCTGGAGTACGGGATCAAGCTCGACGAGCGGAACGGCGTGAGCCCGACGGCCCGTTAGCGAGCGTCGCCGAGGCGGGCGAGGAGGGCGTCGGCCTCCGCCTGGTGTTCCGCCCAGTCGGCGCGACCCTCGAAGCCCATCGCGACGTTGAGCCGCAGCATTGGGCCGTTGCTGGCTGCATTCCACGTCGCGACCCGCTCGATCTCCGGGCACTCGTCGAGCAGGCGGAGCGCCGAGACGGCCTTCACCCACCGCCCCAGCCCGCGGTCGCGGTGGGCCGGAACCACTCCCGTGTCCTCCTGCTCGGCGTGCTCCCGCCAGTGGCGGGGACGGCGCATCGTCGTGAAGGCGACCAGCTCGCCGGTGTCGTCGTGGCGGGCGCACACCGTCCACCAGTCCGTCTCCTGTGCCACCCACGACGCCCAGTGCTCGGCGAGGTGCGTGGGGGTGAACTCCTCGGGTTCGTAGTCGAGGTCGTCGATGGGGGCGGTGTTCATGACGGCCTTGAGTCGGCAGAAGTCGTCGACGAGGTCGCGCGGGCAGGGGCCATCCCACTGGACGAGCGAGTAGCCACTGGCGCGCTCTGCCGCCCGCTCCACCCAGCCCTCGAGGACCGACCGATCGAGCGACGACCGCTCGCACACGCTTCGGCGCTCGACGAGGCGGGCGGGTGCGCCGAGGCGTTCGAGCCACCCGTGGGCCGGTCCGGCAAGCGGAGCCGAGACATCGACGAGGCGTGCTCGGTGCGCCGCCGTCGCATGCCGAAGTGCCTCGCGCAGTAGCCCGCGGCCCACGCCCTGGCCCTGGGCCTCGGGGTCGACGACCACCTCGGCGCCGACGTGGTCGCGGTTGTCGGCGCGGTCGGCCCACCAGGTGGCGGCGTACCCGAGCGCACCGTCGCCGCGGGCCGCCTCCCACAGGCGGACGTGCTCATGGGCGGGGTGATGCCGCCACTCGCGCACGGCGTGTGGCACCGGCGGCCGGAGGCTGACGTCGCGCCCTTCGTGTTCGGCGACGGCGTCGGCGACGCGCCAGATCGCCTCCAGGTCCGTCGGGGCAGCGTCGCGCGGGTCGATGGCGTCGACGGAGAGGCTCGTCACGGCATCCCTACCTTCCCGAGGCGGGGACGGCGGCCGGGAGGCGGATGCGCTCGGGCCGGCTGGTGAGCCAGGCCCCGCCGATGACGAGCGCGGTGCCCACCAGGGCGAGGGGGTGGACGGACTCGTTCCGGACCACGACGCCGAGGACGATGGCGACGATCGGCGTGAAGTAGATGGCGAGGGCGCCGCGGGTCGCCCCGACCCGTCCGACGAGGGTCGTCATGGCGACGAAGGCGACGCCACTTCCCAGCACACCGAGGGGGACGAGGGCAGCAGCGCTCGTCCACGACCAGTGGGAATCGAGGGCGCCGACGAGAGCGAACGGGGAGACGAGCGTGAGGGCCACCGCCTGCGCTCGCAGGGTGACGGCGAGGGCGCCGTAGCGCTGCTGGAGTGGCACGGCCATGTTGGCGGCGACGGCATAGAGGCAGACGGCGAGGACGAGGAGGAGCACGCCCTCGGGACTCGCCTGGGCGCCGAGCGACGACGGCAGGGTGATCGCCACCACGCCGGCGAAGCCGACGAGGATCCCGATCGCCTGGAGGCCGCCGGGGAGCCGGCGGAGGAGCACGGTGGAGACGACGGCGGTGAAGACGGGCATCGAGCCGTTCACCATGCCGGCCACCGAGGAGTCGACCCAAAGCTGGGCCACCGGGAACAGCAGCAACGGGATGGTCATCCAGAGGAGGCCCAGCAGGGCGAGCGCCGGCCAGTCGTCCCGGTCGACGGGACGGCGAGCGCCCGGCAGCCACACGAGGGTGAGGGCCCCGAGCGCCAGGCGGACGAAGGTGATGACGGGCGGGGAGAACGCTTCCAGCCCGACGGCGATGAAGAGGAACGACGCTCCCCACACG
>DATLFW010000435.1:0-2814 GCA_035540775.1 Acidimicrobiia bacterium | reverse complement strand
CTCATGGACGAGCTGCGGCAGGTCCGCGACACGGTGCAGCCCCACAACGTGCTTCTCGTGGTCGACGCCATGACCGGTCAGGAAGCGGTGAACGTCGCCGAGGCGTTCCACGCCAGCGTGCCGATCGACGGCGTCGTGCTCACCAAGATCGACGGTGACGCCCGGGGAGGCGCCGCCCTGTCGGTGAAGGAGGTCATCGGGCGTCCGATCCTCTTCGCCGGGACCGGGGAGAAGCTCGACGACTTCGAGCCCTTCCACCCCGACCGCATGGCGAGCCGCATTCTCGGGATGGGCGACGTGCTGACCCTCATCGAGAAGGCCGAGCAGGCCTTCGACGAAGAGGAGGCGCTGGCGGCCGAGCAGAAGCTGCGGAGCGGGCAGTTCACGCTCGAGGACTTCCTCCAGCAGATGCAACAGATCAAGAAGATGGGGCCGCTCAAGCAGGTCATGGCCATGCTCCCGGGGGTCCCGAAGGAACTCCGCAAGGCCGAAATCGACGACAACGAGCTGAAACGGGTGGAGGCGATCATCCACTCGATGACGCCCGAGGAGCGTCGCAACCCGTCGATCGTGAACGGATCGCGGCGGCGACGGATCGCCAACGGCAGCGGGCGAAGCGTCCAGGATGTGAATGCGCTGTTGAAGCAGTTCACAATGGTGCAGAAGATGATGCGACAGATGGCCGGCGGGAAGGGTCGGGGCCGGATGTCGCTTCCCAAGCTCCCGGCCGACCTGTCGGACCTCTCCGACCTCGCGCCGTAGCGAGGCTGGCGCCCGAGCGCCTAGCCTCTGAAGTTCTCACGACCAGCGTTTGCACGACGAGAAGGGGATGCCGTGGCCGTCAAGATCCGCCTGATGCGGATTGGCAAGAAGAAGCAGCCGACCTACCGGGTGGTGGTGGCCGACTCGCGTTCGCCCCGTGACGGGCGCATCATCGAGCGCATCGGCACGTACGCACCGCGCCAGGAGCCGTCGGCGATCGAGATCGACAGCGACCGTGCCATCCACTGGCTCAACACCGGGGCGCAGCCGAGCGAGTCGGTGCAGAAGATTCTCGAGTCGTCGGGCGTGTGGGAGAACTGGCAGGCCCAGAAGCCGAACGCGTCGACGGCGGCGAAGAAGAAGCTCGAGTCGCACAAGATCGCTCTTGCCAACCGCCCCGCTCCCGAGCCGGAGCCCGAGCCCGAGCCGGAGGCGGCTGCCGAGGTCGGCGAAGAGGCGGCTGCCGAGGCTGCTGCGGAAGGTGCGGCGGAGGAGGCGGCCGCCGAGGAGCCCGCCGAGGAGCAGAGCGAATGAGCGACCACGACGACTTCGACGACGATCACGACGACGACTTCGACGACGAGGTCGCTCCCGACGGCAACCGTGTCGTCGGCGCCACCGCCCGCGGCGTCCTCGAGTACATCGCCAAGAACCTCGTCGACGACCCCGAGTCTGTCTTCGTCGACGCCAAGGAGGGAGGCCGCGAGGTCACCTTCCACGTGCACGTCGCTCCCGACGACATGGGCCGCCTCATCGGTAAGCGGGGACGGGTGGCACACGCCATCCGGGCCGTCGTGGCCGCCGCCGCCCACCGCGACGGCGTCAAGGCGGGCGTCGAGTTCGTCGACTGACGGCCGTGGCCGACGAGGGGACGGGTGTCCCCGAAGGCCTGCTCGAGATCGGCCGGGTGGCGAAGCCGCACGGCATCCGTGGTGAGGTGGTCGTGCAGGCCGTCACCAACCGGCACGAGCGGTTCGTCCCGGGTGCCTGCCACCGCTCGCCGCGGGGCGATCTCGTCGTCGCCGCCGCCCGCCGCCATCAGGGCCGTTGGATCGTCGCCTACGAGGGGATCTCCGAGCGTACGGACGCCGAGACGCTGCGCGGTCTGGCGTTGTGGGGAGAGCCGCTCGACCAACTCGACGAGGGGGAGTGGTGGGTCCACGACCTCGTGGGAAGCGAGGTCGTCGACCAAGCCGGCACGGTGCACGGGCGGGTGACGGCAGTCGAGGAGAACCCGGCCCACGACATCCTCGTGCTCGACGGCGGGGGACTCGTCCCGATCGTGTTCGTCTCCGAGGTCGCCGAGGGGCGCGTCCTCGTCGACGTGCCCGAGGGTCTCCTCGACGGAACGTTCGTCGAGGCGAACCGACCGGGCGTCCAACGTCGACCGGCGCGGCGAAAGCAGCGACGCCGTGCGACACCGCCCGAAGGTGTCGAGGGGCACAGCGCCGCCGGTGAGAGCGAGAGCGAGGGCGAGGGCGAGGGCGGACCGTGAGGATCGACGTCTTCTCGATCTTCCCCGCCTACCTCGAGGTGCCGCTCGGGGAGTCTGTGGTCGGAAAGGCCCGGGAAGCCGGGGTGCTCGACGTGCGCGTGCACGATCCGCGGGAATGGACGACCGACCGGCATCGCACGGTCGACGACACCCCATTCGGAGGCGGCCCGGGGATGGTCATGACCCCCGACCCGATCTTCGCCGCCGTCGAAGAGGTCGACCCGCCCCGGCCGCTGTTCCTCCTGTCGCCGTCGGGGGAGCGCTTCACCCAGACGCGTGCCCGGGAACTCGCCGGCGGCCGAGGGTTCTCACTCTTGTGCGGGCGGTACGAGGGCGTGGATCAACGGGTCGCGGACCACCTCTGTGACGGGGAGCTGTCGATCGGCGACTTCGTGCTTGCCGGTGGTGAAGCGGCCGCGCTCGTCGTGATCGAGGCGGTCGTTCGCCTGGTGCCCGGCGTGGTGGGCAATGTGGAGTCGCCGGAGGACGAGTCGTTCACGGACGCGGGGTCGGGACCGCTGTTGGAATATCCGCAGTACACCCGCCCGGCCGAGTTC
>DATLFW010000434.1:0-2400 GCA_035540775.1 Acidimicrobiia bacterium | reverse complement strand
CACCCTCTACCGCCTCGACGAGATCCTGACCGGCGACCTCGACGAGGTCGTCGGCGCCCTCGTCACTGCCGAGCGGGCCGAGCAGTTGGCGGGGGGCGCGGCGTGACGACCGTCGACGTCGAACTCGGCCCTGGCACCTATTCCTGGTCTGATCTGCTCGCTCACGCCCGCACCGTGCTCACGAGCGCCGGCATCGAGAGCGCCGACGCCGAAGCGCGTTGGATCGTCGAGCGGGCCGCCGGCGGCGACGACGTCTGGACGAACGGCGGCACCACGGCTCCGGCCCGGGCCGTGGGCCACGTCGTCGACATGCTGAGCCACCGCGTCGAGGGCCGGCCCCTCCAGCACGTCCTCGGCCGCTGGGCGTTCCGCCGGCTCGAACTGGTCGTCGACCACCGGGCGCTCATCCCCCGCGTCGAGACCGAGATCGTGGCCGAGGCGGCGCTGGAGGAGGCGGTGCGCCTCGGCGCCCACCGGGTCAAGCCGGGGCGATCCGAGGGTGTCGAAGTCGGTGACGATGCGAGCGACTTCCTGGTTGCCGATCTGGGCACTGGGAGTGGTGTGCTGGCGCTGGCCCTCGCCGACGAGCTCCACGACGTGACCGTGTGGGCGACCGACGTGAGCCCCGACGCCCTCGCGGTCGCTCGCGCGAACCTGGCGTCCATCGGCCTTGCCGCCGCCCGGGTTCGCCTCGCACACGGATCGTGGTTCGAAGCACTTCCCGCCGAGCTCCGGGGCCGGCTGCGCGTCATCGTCTCCAATCCTCCCTACGTCGCCGAGCACGAGTTCGACGGGCTGCCCGACGAGGTGCGGGCCTACGAGCCGCGCGAGGCCCTCGTCGGGGGTCCGATCGGCACCGAAGCGCTGGCGGAGATCATCGCCGGGGCGCCCGGCTGGCTCGTGCCCGAGGGCGCGCTCGTGCTCGAACTGGCGCCACACCAGGCGGAGGAGGCGGCCGACCTAGCTCGCGCCGCTGGCTTCAGCGAGGTGGAGGTCCGCCCCGACCTGGCGGGACGCATGCGGGTCCTCGTCGCCCGCAGCCCGGGTGGAGCGGGCCTGTGAAGCGCACGGAGATCCTGCCGGTCGGCCCCGCCGTGAGCGACGACTCGTTCGACGACGCCATCGAGGCAGCTGTCGAGAAGGTGCATGCCGGGGTCCCCGTCGGGATCCCGACCGACACGGTCTACGTGCTCGCCACCGATCCGACGGATCCGGGGGCGACCGATCGTCTCTTCTCTCTCAAGCACCGCCCGCGGTCGCAGGACCTCTCGCTCCTCGTCGCTTCCGTCGACCAGGCCCTCGAGATCGCCACGTCGATTCCCGAGGCGACGCGCCGCTTGATGGACCGGTTCTGGCCGGGCCCGCTGACGCTCGTCGTCCCTCGCAACCCAGCCTGGGCCGTCGACCTCGGCGACGACGAGTTGACGATCGCAGTGCGTGCTCCCGACCACGCCGTGCCCCTCGCCCTCGCCGAGGACGTCGGGCCGCTCGCCGTCACGCCGGCGGGGGTTCAGGGGGAGCGGGTGTTCGAGACGGCGGCCGAGGTGGCGGAGCAGTACGGCAAGTGGGTGCCGCTCGTCCTCGACGGCGGGCGGTGTGCCGGGCTGCCGGCGACCGTCGTCGACGGCACCGGCGACGAGCCCCGCCTGTTGCGCGAGGGGCGCCTCGCCTGGGACGAGATCCGGGAGGTGGTGGGGTGAGCGATTTCGACCCGCAGGCGATGGTGGAGCGCTTCAAGGAGCGCGCCCAGCGGGTGCGGGAACGCCCGCTTCCGCCGGTGGCGGGGGCGGAACGCCAGCGGTTCATCGAGCAGGCGAAAGTCGACTACATGGACTTCGCCATGGTCGGCGACGCCGAGGCGTCGTTCGAGGACGGCGTGCTCACCCTCCGCATCGACCTGCGCTCTTCCTGACGCGTCAGACGGCCAGGCGGTTGGTCATTCCGTCGGTCGTGATGCGGACGGTCCGTCCCTCCCACACCTCCGACACCATGGCGGCGAGCACGTCGGCGTCGTCGCTGTTGGCGAGGACCCGGCGACCACTGCGGTCGAGGGCCGTCGTGATGGCGAGGGCCGGGAGTCCGTCGCGATCGTGCACCACCGTCGTCGCCTCGATCACCGCTTCGCCGTCGTAGGGACCGGCCGGTTCCCGGTGCGGAAGGGCGTCCACGTCGGCCTGTGTCGTGCTCTCCGGCACGCGAGCGAACCCGCCCGACGGCGGCGACGAGGAGTAGAGGCCGACGGAGTGCTTGGTGAGGTACCAGCCGACCCCCGTCACCATCCCGACGCTTCCCGGGTCGCGCCGGCACGTCTCGACCGCCTCGGCGATCGAGTGCACGACGTAGGAGTTTCCCGGCCCGCCGAAGAAGCCGAGCCCGCCGGTGAGCGACAGGGGGCGGGAG
>DATLFW010000433.1:0-8627 GCA_035540775.1 Acidimicrobiia bacterium | reverse complement strand
CTGGCGGGCTGCGCCGCCGGTGAATCGGCCGCTCGGGAGTTCGGCTACGCCGGCGCTCCCCTCAGCGGCGACGCCGCCCTCGATCGAGCCTCCGAGTTGGCGGGAGGGCTGGCCCGGGCGCTGATGGACCCCCTGCGGAGCCGCATGGCCGACGCGCTGGGTGAGGCGGCCGCCATCGAAGATCCCGACGTCGCCGAGCGGGTGCGGGCGCGGTACCGCGAGTGGAAGACGAAGCGCATCGAGGAGATCGTCGCCGACGCCTTGGCAGCGGCCTTCGCTCGAGGGCTGTTCGACGTCCTGCCGGCCGACGTCCCCCTTCGGTGGATCACCGGCACGACCGACGCCTGCCCCGACTGTGCCGACAACGCCCTCGAGCAGACGCCGCGCGGTGGCGAGTTCCCGACGGGGCACGTCGCCCCTCCCGCGCACCCTGGCTGTCGGTGCCTCGTCGTGCCCGCCGAGTTCCCGGCGGCGGCGGCCACGGGCTGACGCCGCCGCCACCCTGCCGACGCCTCGGCGGCGGCGTGATCTAAGGTCCGCCCGGTATGCGCATCCAACGCCCTGAAGGTCGGCGAATGCCGTCGAGGCGCACCCGTGTCGCCCTCGTCGTCGCCGCCGCTGCCCTCCTCTTCCTCCTCTTCTCGCTGCGGGGCATCGCCGGCTTCTACACCGACTACCTCTGGTTCGACTCGCTCGGCGTCTCCGGCGTCTGGTCAGGCCTGCTGTCGGCGCGGATCGTGCCGGCCGTCGTGTTCACGATCGTCTTCTTCGTCATCCTCCTCGCCAACCTCATCATCGCCGACCGCCTCGCGCCGCGATTCGTGCCCGCCGGCCCCGAGGAGGAGTTCGTCCAGCGGTACCGCGAGGTGATCGGCCCGTACGCCGGACGCGTCCGGATCGGGGTGGCCCTGCTGTTCGCCATCATCGCCGGCGGCGGCGTCTCCGCCCGCTGGCACGACTGGATCCTGTTCCGCAACCGCGTCGACTTCGGCATCCGCGATCCGCAGTTCGACACCGACGTCGGCTTCTACGTCTTCCAGCTGCCGTTCCAGAAGTTCCTCTTCGAGTGGACGTTCGCGGCGCTGA
The DNA here is from genome assembly GCA_035540775.1 of Acidimicrobiia bacterium. GTDB lineage: Bacteria > Actinomycetota > Acidimicrobiia > IMCC26256 > JACPCJ01 > DATLFW01. Next base: position 7,541 of record DATLFW010000433.1, on the reverse strand, counting down.
TCATCGTCTTCCTCGTGACCGCCGTCGCCCACTACCTCAACGGCGGCATCCGGATCCGGAGCCCCTTCGAGAAGGTGACTCCGGCGGTCAAGGCGCATCTGTCGGTGCTGCTCGCCGCCATCGCCCTCGTGCGCGCGGCCGGATACTGGTTCGTCGAGCGCTACGAGCTGACGCTCTCGACCCGGGGGGCGGTCCACGGCGCCGGTTACACCGACGTCAAGGCCCAGTTGCCGGCCATCCACATGCTGATCGGCATCTCGATCGTGGCAGCGATCCTGTTCGTCGTGAACATCCGCCGCCGCGGCTGGGTCCTCCCCGTGCTCGGCGTGGGGCTCTGGGCCTTCGTCTCCCTCGTGATCGGGCAGGTGTACCCGGCGTTCATCCAGCGCTTCCAGGTGGAGCCGAACGAGCTGAGCCGGGAGGCGCCGTACATCGAGCGCAACATCGAGGCGACGCGAGCGGCGTTCGGCCTCGACGAGGTCGAGGTTCGCGACTTCGCCTACGAGGAAGACCTCACGGCGGCCGACATCGAGGCGAACGAGGTCACGGTCAACAACGCCCGCCTCTGGGATCCCCAGTTCCTGCCGGACACCTACAAGCAGCTCCAGCGGATCCGGAACTTCTACGACTTCAGCGACGTCGACATCGACCGCTACGTCGTCGACGACACCGTCGTCCAGACCGTGCTGGCCGCCCGAGAGCTGAACGTGGGCGAGCTCCCGGCCGGGACGTGGGTGAACCGTCACCTCGTGTTCACGCACGGCTACGGCATCGTCATGTCGCCGGCGGCGCAGGCAACCCCCAACGGCGAGCCGGAGTTCCTGCTCCAGGACATCCCCCCGGAGGGCGACCAGATCGATCTCGACCGGCCGGAGATCTACTACGGCGAGAACATGGACACGTACGCCATCGTTCGGACGAAGGAGCGGGAGTTCGACTACCCGACGGAGGCCGGCCAGGCCGACGCCACGACCCGCTACGAGGCCGAGAGCGGGGTGGCGGTCAACAGCTTCCTCCGCAAGGCGGCCTTCGGGCTGCGCTTCGCCGACATGAAGTTCTTCGTGTCGGGGGAGCTGGGCGACGAGAGCCGCGTGCTCTTCGAGCGCGACATCCGTGATCGGGTCGAGAAGGCCGCGCCGTTCCTGCGCTTCGATGCCGACCCGTACCCCGTCGTCCTCAACGGCCGCGTGCTCTGGGTGCTCGACGCCTACACGGCGACCGACAACTACCCGTACTCGCAGGCGGTCGTCCCCGACCGGTTGCCGGGTGGGAGTGACCTCGGCACCCGTCTCAACTACGTCCGCAACTCCGTGAAGGCGACGGTCGACGCCTACACCGGCGACGTCACCTTCTACGTGATCGACGAGCGCGACCCGATCGTGCGCGCGTACCGCTCGGCGTTCCCCGAGCTGTTCACCGACGCCGACGAGATGCCCGACGGGCTGCGCGCCCACCTGCGCTACCCGGAGGACCTCTTCCGGGTGCAGACCGACCTCTACGCCACGTACCACGTCACCGAACCCCGCCGCTTCTACAACCGCTCCGACCAGTGGGCGATCGCCAACGACCCGGGGTCGGGCACGATCGCGGCGGCTCCCACCCCCACTCCCGTCGACGGCACGCGCACGACGGTGACGGCCGGAGGCCGGCCCCTCTCGGAGACGGTGTCGTCGGGCAGCCGGATGGACCCCTACTACCTGCTCATGCGGCTGCCCCGCGAGGAGCGGGAGGCGTTCGTGCTCCTCCAGCCCTTCTCACCGCCGTCGCGGACCGACCTCGGCAACCTCCTCGCCTTCATGGTCGCCAAGTCGGACCCCGGGGAGTACGGCGAGCTCGTGGCGTTCAACATGCCGTCGGGTGAGCAGGTCTTCGGCCCGACCCAGGTGCACGCGCAGATCAGCGGAACACCCGAGATCGCCCGCGAGATCTCCTTGCTCGGCCAGCGCGGCTCCAACGTGATCTTCGGGAGCCTGCAGCTGATCCCGATCGAGCACTCGATCCTCTACGTTCGGCCGCTCTACGTGCTCGCCGAAGGGCGCACGCAGTTCCCGCAGCTCCAGCGGGTGATGGCGTTCTACGGCGGCAACGCCACCATGGCGCCGACCCTCGAGCAGGCCCTGGCCGAGTTGTTCGAGGGCTTCGAGACGCCCGAGCAACCGCCGCCCGACGACGGCGACGACGAACCGGGCCCGCAGCCCGGACGTGATCCGCGGCTCGACGAGATCGCCCGCCTCTACGCCGAGGCACAAGAGGCACTCCGGCAGGGCGACCTGGCGACCTACCAGGACCGCTTCCAACGGATCGGTGAGATCGTCGGGGCCGTCCAGGCCGACCAGGAAGCCGCCGACGAGGCCGCGGCTGACGACACGGGCGACGAGGCTGGCGACACCGCGGAGACGACGACCACGACCACGGCTCCCGCCAACGCCTGAGCGGGCGGGCGGGTGCGGAGCCGGGCGCCGTCCCGGTCAGGCGGTGCGGCGCTCCGTCAGGTCGCTGACGTCGCTGACGCTCGTGAGGTCGCCGACCCCCGTGCCGGCGACGACGCGGTCGAGTTGGATCTCGAAGCGACGGGCATCGGCCAGGTCGAGCGGACCCAGATGGTTGACGCTCACGGTCCGTTCCGTGCCCCGGGCCATCGCCCGGGCGAGTTCGGTGACCCGGCGGTCGAGCTCGCCCCGCAGTTCCACGGCGAGGCGTGAGACCTCGGCGGCGAGCGAGGCCCGCCGCGACTCGACTTCGACGATGTCGGTCTGCGAGGCGGCGTCGTAGAGCTGTTCCGCGAGGGAGTCGATGCGCGACTCGATCCGGCCGATGGCTCCGGCGAGGATCTCGGTGCGGGCGGCCAGGGCGACCATGGCCCGCTCGTAGCGCACGGCCGGGAGTCCGCCCGCCGCCGGGGTCGTGGGCCCGGCGGGGACGATCTCGGCCACCGTCTCGCGCTCCGCCGGTTCGGGAGCGTCGCAGGGAGCCTGGGCGGCGCTGCTCGCCCACCGGTACCCCGCGGCAGGAGGCGGCGCCGTGCGCCGCACTCTGTCGTCGGGTCCGATCACCTTCACCGACTCGTACGGCTCGGCGCGGAACCAGTCGAAGGGATCCGGGTTGCCCTCGGGACTCTGACCGAGGATCCGGAAGGCGGGCTGGGGACCGGGGTGGTCGGTGACGACGGGCACGCCGCGCCCGTCCACCTCGATCGCGTCCTGACGGCGGAAGAAGGGAAGTCGCATACGCATCGCTGGCAACGTTAACAACATCAACCACACCCGTGGGGGACATCCGCCCCGGTTCTTGGCCCTTTGTGCAGGGATATGCACCGTTCCCGGGGCCAAGTTCGTGGGGAGCGGGGCGGAACGGGCACCACGCACGTTCCCGGATGAGGAGGGATGGGGAGGTTGTTACTATCGTCGTAGTGGAAATTCCCTGAACGTCCCTCGTCCCCGGGCAGGAGTCTCATGGCCACCAGCGAGATCGACCTCGGTCGCTACAAGCTCGGCTGGCACGACACGGTCGAGTACGCCTTCGAGCCGAAGAAGGGCCTCAACACGGAGGTGGTGGAGGAGATCTCCGCCCTCAAGGGTGAGCCCGACTGGATGCGGCGCAAGCGCCTGCGCGCCCTCGAGATCTTCGAGCGCAAGCCGATGAAGCCGTGGTTCGCCAAGAACATGCCCGACCTCGACTTCCAGGACATCTACTACTACCTGAAGCCCGCCGGTGGGCAGGTCAACGACTGGGACATGCTCCCCGAGTCGGTGAAGGAGACCTACGAGAAGCTCGGCATCCCCGAGGCGGAGCGCAAGTTCCTCGCCGGCGTGACCGCGCAGTACGAGTCCGAGGTCGTGTACCACAAGAACCGGGAAGACCTCGAGGGTCTCGGCGTCTACTTCACCGACATGGACACGGCGCTTCGTGAGTACCCCGAGATCGTGAAGGAGCACTTCGGCACCGTCATCCCGGCCGGCGACAACAAGTTCTCCGCCCTCAACTCGGCCGTGTGGTCGGGCGGGTCGTTCATCTACGTCCCCGAGGGTGTCCACGTGCCCATGCCGCTCCAGGCGTACTTCCGGATCAACTCCGAGAACGCCGGCCAGTTCGAGCGCACGCTGATCGTGGTCGAGGAGGGGGCGTCGGTCCACTACGTCGAGGGGTGCTCGGCTCCCGTCTACAGCACCGACTCGCTCCACTCGGCAGTCGTCGAGATCGTGGCGAAGCCAGGATCGCGGGTGCAGTACACGACGATCCAGAACTGGTCGCCGAACGTCTACAACCTCGTCACCAAGCGGGCGAAGGCCGAGACGGAGGCAACCGTCGTCTGGATCGACGGCAACCTCGGCTCCAAGCTCACGATGAAGTACCCGTCGGTCTATCTGATGGGGCCGAAGGCCCACGGCGAGGTGCTCTCGGTCGCCTACGCCGGCGCCGGCCAGCACCAGGACGCCGGAGCCAAGATGGTCCACGCCGCTCCCGAGACCAGCTCGATCATCGAGAGCAAGTCGATCTCCAAGGACGGCGGCGAGACGACCTACCGCGGGCTCGTGCGGGTCGACGAGGGCGCCACGAACGTGAAGAGCAACGTCCGCTGCGACGCGCTCATCCTCGACGAGCGCAGCGTCTCCAACACGTACCCCTACCAGGAGATCGCCGAGCAGGACGTGCGGATCGAGCACGAAGCGACGGTCTCGAAGGTCGGCGAAGACCAGCTCTTCTACCTGATGAGTCGGGGTCTGTCGGAGACGGAGGCGGCGTCGATGATCGTCAACGGGTTCATCGAGCCGATCACCAAGACCCTCCCCATGGAGTACGCCGTCGAGCTGTCTCGGCTGATCGAGCTCGAGATGGAGGGCGCGGTCGGCTGATGGCCGCCAGCACGACCCAGTCCGCGCACGCCTTCACGCCCGACGCCGCCCGCGCTCTGGCCGGTCCCGATTGGTTGGCCGACCGGCGGCTGCAGGCCGCCGAGCGCCTCGCCGCCGCCGAGCCGCCGACGACCGAGGCGGAAATCTGGCGGTACTCACGCATCGACGAGTTCGACCCGTCCGCCTGGCGGCCGGCGGCCTTGCCCCCCGTGGGGGAGCAGGCCGAGGACCACGCCATCCCGGTCGCCGTTCGCTCGGCAGCCGAGCAGATGGTGCAGCGCTCGGGGCTCGTGGTTGCCGTCAACGGTCGCGTGGTTCACGCCGAGCTCGATCCCGCCCTCGAGTCGAAGGGCGTCATGGTCGGCGACGCCGCCACGGAGTGCGCTGAGGAAGCCCGCGAAGACTTCGGGGCCGTGACCGACGCGTCCCCCGACTGGTTCACCGACCTCCACGACGCCTTCACCCCGGGTGGCCCCTTCGTCGCCGTCCCCGCCGGCGTGGTCGTCGACCGCCCGATCCTCGTCTTCCAATTCGTCGACGGACCTGACGGCTCTGCCGCCTTTCCCCACACCCTCGTGGTCGCCGGTGAGGGCTCGCATCTGCCCGTCCTCGAGCACCGCTCGTCGGGTGGCGCCGGTCTCCTGTCCTCGGCGGTCGCCGAGATCGCGGTCGGCGACAACGCGAACGTCGACTACCTCAGCGTCCAGCACCTCGGCCGGCGCACGTTCGAGGTTGCCCTCCAGCGGGCGCATCTCGGCCGCAACGCCCGGTTGACCTCGGGCGCCGTCGCATTGGGCGGGTCGTACGCGCGCCTGCGGAGCGAGTCGATGGCCCGGGGCGAGGGGAGCGAGGCGAAGCTCCTCGCCGTCTACTTCGCCGACGGCGACCAGATGCTCGACTTCCGAACTTTGCAAGACCACGAGGCGCCCCGCTCGTCGTCCGACCTCCTCTTCAAGGGGGCCGTCGAGCACCGGGCGCACAGCGTCTACTCGGGGCTCATCCGGCTGCGCGAGACGGCCCAGAAGGCGGGGGCACACCAGACGAACCGCACCCTGAAGCTGAGCCGCGAGAGCCACGCCGAGTCCGTTCCGAACCTCGAGATCCTGGCCAACGACGTCCAGTGCACCCACGCCAGCGCCATCGGGCCCATCGACCCCGACGAGCTGTACTACCTCGAGAGCCGTGGCATCCCCCCGGCAGTCGCCGAACAGCTCGTGGTCACCGGCTTCTTCGAGGACGTGTTCGCCCGCCTGCCCCTCGGCGCCCTCGTGGCGCCCCTCCGCCAGGCGGTGGCGGAGAAGTTCGCCCGGCGCGACCGCGACGTGGCGGAGGAGGTGCGGGGTGCCTGATCTGCGCGTCTGCTCGGTCGACGACGTGGCCCCCGACTCGTCGAAGCGGTTCGACCCGCCGGGATACCGCCTCGTCGTCGTGCGGATCGGCGACGACGCCTGGTACTGCCTCGACGACCGGTGCAGCCACGCCGAGGCGTCGCTGGCGAGCGGTGACGTCTGGCCCGAGGATCGCGAGATCGAATGCCCACTCCATTCCTCGGTGTTCGATCTCGAGACCGGGAAGGCCCTCACCCTGCCGGCAACCGCACCGCAAGCGACCTACGCCGTGCGGGTCGACGGTGACGACGTGATCGTGGAGGTCCCGCGGTGACGACCTTGCGCATCTCCGGGCTCCGGGCGGCCGTCGACGGCACCGAGATCCTCCACGGCGTCGACCTCGAGGTGTCCTCGGGGTGCGTCGAGGTGATCATGGGGCCGAACGGCTCCGGGAAGTCGACCCTCGCCCATGTCGTCATGGGCCACCCGCGCTACGAGGTCACCGCGGGGTCGGTGCTCCTCGATGGGGAGGAGATGCTCGGCCTTCCGACCCACGAGCGGGCCGCCCGGGGACTCTTCCACGCCATGCAGTACCCGACCGAGGTTCCCGGTGTCGGGCTCGAGGCGCTCCTCTCCGAGGCCTTCGCCGCCCGCGGCGCGCAGACCGACGGAGGGCTTCGTGCCGGCCTCGAGACCGAGGCGGGGCGCGTCGGACTCGACCTCGCCCTCCTCGACCGGGCGGTCAACGTCGACTTCTCCGGCGGGGAGAAGAAGCGTGCGGAGACCGTGCAGCTCGCCCTCCTCCGGCCTCGCGTTGCGGTGCTCGACGAGATCGACTCCGGTCTCGACGTCGATGCGCTGCGCGACGTTGCCCGTCGCATCGAGGCGTTGACGTCGGAGGCGTCGCTCGGGGTCCTCGCCATCACCCACTACGCCCGGCTGCTCGACGAGCTGAAGCCCGACGGCGTGCACGTCCTCCTCGACGGGCGCATCGTGAAGAGCGGCGGTCCCGAGCTCGCGCGCGAACTCGAACAGACGGGGTACGAGGGCCTGGCGGCCGAGTTCGGTATCGACCTTGCCCGTCGTGACGCCGAGGAGCGGGCGGGCCGGGAGGCCGGCCGCGGTGTGGCGATGGAGGTCGAAGGCCCGATGACCCAGTCGCTCCCCGACGACCTGGACTTCTGACGTCCGAGGCGTCAGCGGGACTTGGCCTTCCGGCGCTGTCGAGCTTTGGCCACCGACCGCCAGGCCAGGAGACCCGCCACGGTCACGACCGTCGCCCGGCTGGCGAGATAGCCGACGTCGAAGGCGGGGACGTAGCGGACCTCGCCGTCCTTCACGACGTACGCCCCCGCGGGGC
>DATLFW010000432.1:0-4992 GCA_035540775.1 Acidimicrobiia bacterium | reverse complement strand
GCCCGGGGGATGTTGCGCGCTTGTGCCAGCAACATCCCCCGGGCCCACCAAGATCTCGTCGGCGGTGCCTGGAACCGGTCGCGCTGGACGGGCGTCGAGTTGCACGGCAAGACGCTCGGGATCGTCGGGCTCGGTCGCGTCGGCGTCCTCGTCGCCCAGCGCGCCCTGTCGTTCGGGATGCTGCTGCTCGCCTACGACCCGTTCCTCAGCGCCGAGCGCGCCCGCCAGCTCAACGTGCAGCTGGTCGACACCCTCGACGAGCTCGTCGGCCGAGTCGACTTCCTGACCGTCCACCTGCCGAAGACCCCCGACACCATCGGCCTCATCGACGCCGACCTCCTCGCCAAGGCGAAGCCGGGCCTGCGGATCGTGAACACGGCGCGCGGCGGGATCCTCGACGAGCAGGCACTCCACGACGCCATCGTCGACGGACGGGTCGCCGGCGCCGCCCTCGACGTCTTTACGGAGGAACCGACGACCGAGAGCCCGCTGTTCGGTCTCGACTCCGTCGTTGTCACCCCGCACCTCGGGGCCTCGACCGCCGAGGCCCAGGACAAGGCGGGCCAGACGATCGCCGAGCAGGTCGTCCTCGCGCTGGGCGGCGACTTCGTCCCTTACGCCGTCAACGTGGCGGCCGCCGAGGCGTCGGAGACGGTGCGGCCGTTCCTCCCGCTCGCCGAGCGTCTCGGTCGGTTGTTCACGGCGATGGCCGACGCCGTCCCCGACAGCCTCGACGTCTCCTACCAGGGGCGGCTTGCCGACTACGACTGCTCGGTCCTGACCCTCTCGGCGCTGAAGGGCGTGTTGAGCCCGGTGGTGCACGAACCGGTGTCGTTCGTGAATGCGCCGCAGCTCGCCAAGGAGCGCGGGCTCGAGGTGCGCGAGACGAAGTCGTCGACGGCGATCGACTACGTGAACCTGGTGTCGTTGCGAGGTCGCGTCGGCGACCGTGACGTGCACGTCGAGGGGACGTTGGCGGGGCGGAAGGAGTCGCCGCGCATCGTCGGGATCGACGACCACAGCGTCGACGTGCCCCCGACCCGGCACATGCTCGTGATCCGCAACGAGGACCGGCCGGGGATGATCGGACGAGCCGGCACCATCCTCGGTGAGTCAGGCGTGAACATCGCCGACATGGCGCTCGGGCGAGGGCCGTCAGGCGAGACGTCGCTCATGGTGCTGTCGCTCGACTCGGCGCCGCCCGCCGAGGTGGTCGAGCGGTTGCGGAGCGAACCGGGCGTCATCGACGCCCGCGCCGTCGAGCTCGACTGATCAGTGTGTGCGTACCTGGTCGCGCTATGCGCGACCAGGTACGCACACACGCACGGAGGCCTTACTGCTTCGAGCCGCGGAGCCCGTCGGCTTCGGCAGCCACGGCGTCGCGGTAGCAGCGGTCGGCCTTCGTCCGCTCGTAGTGGCGTCCCTCGGGGCGGTGGTAGATGCCGCTGTCGATCTTCGCCTTGATCGGGTGCGACACCGGGCACGCCCCGTTCTCGTCGGGGGTGACCCATGCAGCGCCGACCTCGCTCGTCGGGGGCTGCGGCGCCGTCCCGGTGCCCTCGGGGCGGATGTCGATGACGCGCCCGGGCGCCGGTGCCGGGCCGGTGGCGGGCGCGGTGGGAGGGCGGCGGGTGCCGCCGGGGCTGCGACCCGCGCCAGCCCGCTTGGCGGGCGCCCGCCCCGGTGCCGCCCCGTGGCCGTTCGAACCCGAGCTCACGGTGGACTCGTCGCCGGAGATGAGCCGGTACGCGGCGTATCCGAGGGCGGCGAGGAACGCGAGGCGGACGACGAAGGCCAGAAGGCGGCGCATGGCTTCTCCGTGAGGGACGTGGTGGACGGGGACCAAGGATCGCGCGGTCGGGGAAACAGGTCGACAGCCCAGGTCGATGGCCGGTAGGATGAGTGTTCCATGACATCGCGATTCGCGCAGCTGGGCCTTCTTCTTACGTAGGCGAGCACCACAACCGGTGCTCGCTGCCAACCCCTCGTGCCTTCGGCCGGGGGGTTTTCTGTTGGGCGAGTACCGGTCGCGGTGGGAACCACGCAGGTCGAGGCCGGGGCTGACGATCGAACAAGGGGCGGTGTGCGCCGCCCATGCCAGGAGGCGTTTCGGATGAGCGACAGGGTGATCATCTTCGACACCACGATGCGGGACGGCGAGCAGTCGCCCGGCATCTCCCTCGACGTGGGGGAGAAGCTCGAGATCGCCGAGCAGCTCTCCCGGCTGGGCGTCGACGTCTTGGAGGCCGGCTTCCCGATCGCCAGCCAGGGCGACTTCGAAGCGGTCGAGGCTATCGCCCGCCACTTCGAAGGCAAGGCCGACGCCCCGGTCGTCGCCGGCCTCTCGCGTACGGCGCTGAAGGACGTCGACCGGTGTTGGGAGGCGGTGCGCCACGCCCCCCGGGCGCGGATCCACGTCTTCATCGCCACCTCGCCGATCCACATGGAGAAGAAGCTGCGCATGCAGCCCGACCAGGTGAAGGCGGAGGCCGCGGCCGGCGTGGCGCGGGCGAAGACGTACACCGACGATGTCGAGTTCTCGCCCGAGGACGGCACCCGCAGCGACGTCGACTTCATGTGCGAGGTGCTCCAGATCGCCGTCGACAACGGCGCCACCACGCTGAACATCCCCGACACCGTGGGGTTCGGTGTGCCCGAGGAGTTCGGGAAGATGATCGCCTACATCCGTGAAGTGGTGAAGGGCGACTACGTCATCTCGACGCACTGCCACAACGACCTCGGGCTGGCGACGGCGAACTCGCTCGCCGGTGTGGCGAACGGCGCCCGCCAGGTCGAGTGCACCATCAACGGCCTCGGGGAGCGGGCGGGCAACGCCGCCCTCGAGGAGATCGTGATGGCCCTGAAGATCCGGGCCGACTACTTCGGTGGGCTCGACACCAACGTCCGCACCGAGGAGCTCGCCCGGGCGTCGCGGCTCATGTCACGGCTGACGGGCTATCCGGTTCAGTACAACAAGGCGGTCGTCGGCCGGAACGCCTTCGCCCACGAGTCGGGGATCCACCAGCACGGCGTCCTCGCCGACAAGTCGACGTACGAGATCATCGACGCGGCGTCCGTGGGGCAGGAGGCTGCCCAGATCGTGCTGGGCAAGCACTCGGGCCGGCACGCCTTCCGCGACACCCTGGAGAAGATGGGCATCAAGATCCAGGGTGACGTCCTCGACTCGGCCTTCCAACGGTTCAAGGAGCTGGCCGACCGCAAGGTGCAGATCACCGAGGCCGACCTGGAAGCGATCGTCGCCGAGGAACTCGGCGGCGGCTTCGTGCACGGCTTCACGCTCGTCAACCTGGAACTGCACGGCGGCACCGGCACCACGCCGCAGGCGAGGGTCGTGCTCGAGCGCGACGGCGACAAGGTCGAGATGTCGGGCGAGGGTGACGGCATGATCGACGCCGCCTGCTCGGCCATCAAGGCCGCCACCGGGATCGACGCCACCCTCACCGACTTCAACGTCTCGTCGGTGACCTCGGGCGTCGACGCCCTCGGCGACGTCGTCGTGCAGGCGGAGTTCCAGGGCGTGAAGGTGTCGGGGCGGGGCGTGTCGACCGACGTGGTGGAGGCGTCGGCGCGGGCCTTCCTCAACGCCGTCAACAAGCTGGTGCGAATGCGGGAGAACCCGCAGGACCGCACGCTCGAAGTCGGCCCCTAGTCGTTCGCCTCGACGTCGTCGTCGATGCGGTCGGCGATGCCGTCCGCATCGGCGTCGGTGACGGGGAAGCCCGTGCCGAAGAGGCGCAGGTTGGTCGACGCGCAGAGCCGCGCGTTGCGAGCGTCTCGCACGGCGGTCGGATCGACGTCGTCGGGGTCCTCTCCGGCGTCGCCCGCGTCGCTGCCTGCCACCTCGTCGGCATCCGGGGTGTCCGAAACCCCGAAGACGAGGAGCCGAGCGCTCTGCTGCGCTGCGAGGAGGGCGTCGGCGAGGGCGGTGGCGGTGGCAGCGTCCGGGCTCGTCACCTGCGTCGTGTAGCACTCGGAGACCCAGGCGGCATGGAAGATGCCGTCCTCGGTGTACTCGGCGTACACCCGAGCGCCGTCCTTCTCGATCGTCGTCACGTCGCCGTCGGCGTCGGCGCGCACGCCTTCCAGCCAGCCTTGACGGAACGAGGCCGAGTTCATGAAACCGGCGTCCCAGACGACGGCCTGGGCGGCGGCGATGCCTGCGCCGCCCTCGACGGCCCGCTCCTCGACCCGGCGAACGAGGACCGACGGGTCGGTCTCGAGAGCGACGCCCTGGTCGGCGAGCCGGAAGCGCAGGGCTGCCCGCACTCGCTCGCTCACACCGGTCACCGGCGTGTACGCGAAGCCGGCCGTGGGGGCGAGGGCTTCGGCGACGAGCACATCGGTCGGATCGAAGGTCCGGCTCGCGATGGCGTTGGCGATCTCGAGCCCGGGTTCGACCGGGTTGGCGGCGGTGGCGAGGAACTCACCGGTCGTGCCGCCCGGGGCGAGCGCGAATGTCGAGAACACCATGACGGTCAGGGCTTCCTCCCGCCAGGTCACGAGGTCGATCTCCTCGTCGTCGCCAACGACGGCCGTCTCTCGGACGAGGTTGAAGACCTCGAGCCCGTCGAGCGTGCCGAGGACGGCGTCGGTCATCTCCTCCGCCGACACGGCGAGGCACTGGGCCCACAGGGCGGCGTACGCCGGGGACGCCTGCACTTCGGGGTCGACGACGGTGGCGACGACGAGGGCGACAGGGACATCGACGATCTCGCCGTCGCGCCGCGCGACCGAGCCGACGACCGGCCGCATCTCCTGCGACACGAACGGGGCGATGACCGCCTCGTCGCACTGGTCGCTCGGCAGCACGAACCCGCCGACCTGCGAGTCGAGGACGCCGAGGAACGAGGAGGTCGTGTCGGCCCCGGCGTACCGGTACGACACGAAGGGGAAGCCGCCGTCGATGGGGACGAAGACAGACTGGTATTCGAACGCCTCCAGTTCGGCCTCGGTCAGTTCCTCCGGCACGCC
>DATLFW010000431.1:0-4439 GCA_035540775.1 Acidimicrobiia bacterium | reverse complement strand
CGCTCACGCTCCTTGCCGAGCGCACCGAGTTGACCGGCACCCTCGCTCCCCGCCTCGCCGTCGTCCTCGCCTTGCTCGTCGTCGCCCACCTCGCCGTCCGCCGGCTCGCCCCCGACGCCGACCCCACGCTCCTCCCGCTGGCCGCGCTCCTGAACGGCCTCGGGTTCGTCTTCATCTCCCGCCTTGACGAGAGCCTGGCGTCGGCCCAGACGGTGTGGGCCGCCGTCGGTGTCCTCACCTTCATCGGCACCCTCGCCGTCGTGCGCGACACGAGGATCCTCGAGCGCTACCGCTACACGTTCGCCCTGGTCGGCATCATCGCCCTGCTGCTCCCGATCGTCCCGGGTCTCGGGCGGGAGGTGAACGGCGCCCGGCTCTGGGTGACGATCGGGCCGCTCAACTTCCAGCCCGCCGAGATCGCCAAGGTGCTGCTCGCCATCTTCCTGGCTGCCTATTTGGTCGAGAAGCGGGAGGTCCTGGAGTACGCCCCCCGCCGAATCGCCGGCGTCCCGGTACCGGCGGCTCGTCACCTCGGCCCCCTCGCGGTGGCATGGGGAACGTCACTCGTGATCATGATCCAGGAGAAGGACCTCGGATCCTCTCTCCTCTTCTTCGCGCTGTTCGTCGTGATGCTGTACCTCGCCACGGGCCGCGGCGCCTACCTCGGGCTCGGCGTCGGCATGTTTGCCGCCGGTGCCGCCGTCGCCTACGTCGCCTTCGCACACGTCGCCGTGCGGGTCCGCACGTGGCTCGACCCGTGGACGGACGCCCAAGGGCAGGGATTTCAGCTCGTGCAGTCGCTCTACGCCTTCGGCTCCGGAGGGTTCGCGGGAACGGGCTTCGGGCTCGGCAGCCCGGAGAAGATCCCGAACGCGGCGACCGACTTCGTCTTCGCGGCCGTCGGTGAGGAGCTCGGCCTGCTCGGGGCCATCGCCGTGCTCGCCGCCTTCGTGCTCCTCGTCGGCTCCGGGTTCCGCATCGCCGCCCGCGCCGATCGCCCGTTCTCGAAGCTGCTGGCCGCCGGCCTCACCGTGATCCTCGGTATCCAGACGTTCATCATCCTCGGCGGAGTGACCCGGCTGATCCCCCTCACCGGCATCACGCTCCCGTTCGTTTCCTACGGGGGGTCGTCGCTGGTGGCGAACTTCGCCCTCCTCGCCCTGCTCCTGCGCATGTCGGACGAGCGGGGGCGGGCGGCGCGCCTGGAATCCGAGCAGACGATGGCAGGCGTGCGCATCGGGCGCGGAGGGGCGGCATGAACGACCGCATTCGCCGCGTCGGCATGGCCCTCCTCGTGCTCTTCGCGCTCCTCGTCGGCCAGCTCACCTATCTCCAGGTGGTGTCGGCCGACCGCCTCGCCAACCATCCGGGGAACGTGCGCCAGGTGATCCGCGACTACGCAGCGCCACGCGGGCCGATCCTCGCCAGCGGCGAGGAGGTGCTCGCCCGGTCGGTGGAGGTCGACACCGAGTTCCGCTTCCGCCGCCGCTACCCGACCGACGAGCTGTTCGCCCACGTCGCCGGGTACTTCTCCTTTACCTTCGGGGCCACCGGGGTGGAGAAGGAGTACCACGAGGCCCTGTCGGGACGGCTCGAGAGCATCCAACTGCGCAACATCGGCGACCTTCTCATCGGAAAGGAACCGACGGGGACCGTCGTGCTCACCCTCCGCCAGGACATCCAGGAGACGGCGCGCGAGGCGCTCGCCGGCCGGCGGGGGGCGGTGGTGGCGCTCGACCCCTCGACGGGAGCGGTGCTCGGCATGTACTCCGAGCCCTCGTTCGATCCCGGCCCGCTGGCCTCGCACGACCAGACCGAGGTGCGCGACCACTGGAATCGATTGACCGAGCAGGAGGGAGCCCCCTTGCTCGCCCGAGCGTGGCGAGAGGTCTACCCGCCCGGTTCGACCTTCAAGATCGTGACCGCCGCCGTCGCCCTCGAACAGGAGAAGACGTCACCCGACCAGAGCTATCCGGTGCGCCGTGAACTCGATTTGCCACTGACCGACGCCACCATCGGCAACTTCGGGGGCGCATCGTGCGGCGGCTCCCTCGTCGACAGCTTCCGGAGGTCGTGCAACACGACCTTCGCCCAGATCGGCCTCGAACTCGGAGAGGACTTCATCGCCGGGATGCACGACTTCGGCATCGACGAGGCACCGCCCCTCGACGAAGTGCCGCGAGCGGTCGCCGGCAATGTGCCCGCCGAAGGGTCGTTCGAGCGCGAGGCCCCCCGCTTCGCACAGGCTGGCATCGGCCAGGGACCGGTGGCGGTGACGCCCCTCCACATGGCGCTGGTCGCCTCCGCCATCGCCAACGACGGGGTCATCATGCGACCCCACGTGATGCAGGAGATCCGAGACGTCGACGGGCAGGTGGTCGAGCGATTCGACCCGGAGCGGTGGCGACGCGCCGTCTCGGCGGAGACGGCGGAGATCGTGCGATCGATGATGGTCGAGGTCGTCGCCGCCGGCACGGGAACGGCCGCTCAGATCCCAGGGGTGCAGGTGGCCGGGAAGACGGGAACGGCCCAGACCGGCGGCGACAACGACCCGCACGCCTGGTTCGTCGCCTTCGCTCCCGCCGACGATCCGCAGGTCGCCGTTGCGGTCGTGGTGGAGAACGGCGGCGAGCTCGGCAGCGAGGCGACGGGCGGGCGGGTGGCGGCCCCCGTCGCCAAGGCCGTGATCGAGGCGGTGCTGGCTGGGGGGAGCCCCGGCGAGTCCGACGACGACGGGTAGCCTGGCGAGCCGATGGCGGAACCAGAGCTCTACTCCAACCGCTACGAGATCCTCCGCCACGTCGCCCGCGGCGGGATGGCCGAGGTGTACCTCGCCCGCGACCATCTCCTCGACCGGCCAGTGGCGCTGAAGGTCCTCTTCCCCGAGTACGCCCGAGACGAGGCGTTCGTCGAGCGATTCCGCCGGGAGGCGAAGGCCGCCGCCCAGCTCAACCACCCCAACATCGTCGCCGTCTACGACTGGGGCGAAGAGGGTGGGACGTACTTCATCGTGATGGAGTACGTCGAGGGGCAGAGCCTGCGCGACATGATCCACCGCGAGGGGCCCCTCCTTCCCGAACGGGCCGCCGAGATCACCGCCGACATCGCCGCCGCCCTCGGTTTCGCCCACCGCCACGGCGTCGTCCACCGCGACGTCAAGCCTGGCAACGTGCTCATCACGTCGCACGGCCAGGTGAAGGTCACCGACTTCGGGATCGCCCGCGGGCGGGAGGCTGGAGCGCTCACCCGAACCGGCATGGTGATGGGCACGGCCACCTACTTCTCGCCGGAACAGGCCCAGGGTCTCGACGTCGACCCCCGCTCCGACGTCTACTCCCTCGGGGTCGTCCTCTACGAGATGGCGGTCGGATCGGCGCCGTTCTCCGGCGACGATCCCGTGGCCATCGCCTACCAGCACGTGCGCGAGGAGGCGACGCCGCCCTCCGTCCGGAATCCCGACGTCCCCGTCGACCTCGAACGGGTGATCCTCACCGCGCTCGCGAAGACCCCGGCCGACCGCTATCCCTCCGCCGAGGACATGCGGGCTGACCTCATCCGCTTCACCCGGGGCCTTCCGGTGGCCGCCACGCCGGTGACGGCGATGATGGCGGAGACGGCCGACGCCACCATGGTGGGTCGGGCGGCGACGGCCGACCACACCCAGGCCGTCGACCGAACGATGGTCGGAGCGGGCCCGCCCCCCACGCCCTACGAGGAACCGTCGGGCAACCGGCGGATGGCGGCGTACATCGTGACGCTCATCGCTCTCCTCCTCGTGGTCGCCGGCTTGCTCTACCTCCTGGCGCGCTCGCTGGGGATCGTGGGCGGCGGTGGGAGTGTCGTCGTGCCCGAAGTGGTCGGGATGCAGCTCGACGAGGCCCGACAGGAGTTGGAAGACCTCGGACTCGAAGTCGATCCCGAGTTCGTGGAGAACGCCGAGGTTCCCGAGAACCAGGTGTTCGCCCAGGACCCGGAGGCCGGCGAGAAGGTCGACGAGGGCGACGTCGTCGTCGTGCGGGTCTCGCAGGGTGTCGGGTCGGCCCCGGTGCCCGATGTCATCGACCGTGAGTTCGAGGCGGCCGAGGAGATCCTGGAGGACGCCGGGTTCGACGTCCGCCGCGCCGCCGAGTTCAGCGACGAGGTCGAAGAAGGTCGGGTCATCCGGACGTCGCCCGAAGCAGGCGAGGAAGCAGAACTGGGCACGACGGTCACGGTCGTCGTCTCGTCGGGAAGCGAGCCGGTCGAAGTGCCGAACGTGGTCGGCCAGAGTGCCGTCGACGCCGCCGAGACGCTCGCCGCCGCCGGCTTCGACGTCGAGACGACCCGCCAGCCGAGCGACTCCGTCGCCGAGGGTGACGTCATCAGCATGAACCCGGCGGCTGGCACCCAGGCCGAGCGGGGCACCACCGTCACGATCGTGGTGTCGAGCGGCGCTGCAC
>DATLFW010000430.1:0-7121 GCA_035540775.1 Acidimicrobiia bacterium | reverse complement strand
CCCCCAGGTGAAGAGCACGTCGCCGGACAACCCCTCGGGCAGCGGCCCTTCCTGCGGCACGTCGGTGACCTCGACGTCGGGTACGGCAGCGGCGAGCCGCTCGCTCCACTTCTCGTTGACCTGGTTGAGGATCCTCACCCGCCCTCCGCCGCGATGCCGGCGAGAGCGGTGACGGCCCGCTCGAGGTCGTCGTCGTCGACGTCGCGATGGGTCACGAACCGGGTGGTCGCCGGATCGAGGAAACCGGCGAGGATCCCCCGCTCCGCCAGGCGGGGTACGAGCTTCTCGGGCAGGGCGGCGGTCGAGGCGCAGACCATGTTCGTCTCCACCGTCGCCGGGTCGATGCTCCCCAGCCACAGCTCGGCGAGCACGGAGGCCAGCCGTTGCGCCCGGCGATGGTCGTCGGCGAGACGTTCGACGCCCGTCTCGAGGGCCACGATCCCCGCCGCCGCGATCACCCCGGCCTGGCGCATGGCACCACCGAGGCGGTGCCGTTCCTCGCGACCAGCCAGGACGACGTCGGAGGGCCCGCACAGGAGCGACCCGACGGGAGCCCCGAGCCCTTTCGAGACGCAGAACATCACGGTGGTGCAGGGCTCGGTCAAGGTGGACGCCTGGACGCCGAGCGCCACGGCCGCGTTGAAGATCCGGGCGCCGTCGCAGTGCAGCGGCAACCCGTGCCGCTCGGCGACCTCTCCCACCTCGGCCACCTCGGCCGCCCGCCACGGCCGGCCTCCGGCCGCCTGGCTCGTGTTCTCGATGCAGACCAGGCTCACCGCCGGGCGGTGGTAGTGCGACGCCTCCAGCGCCGCCTCCACGTCGGCGCCCCTGAAGCACCCGGCGTGGTCGGGGAGCCCGTGCAACTGGACGCCGGCGTTGGCTGCCGCTCCGGCGGCCTCGAAGCGCATCACATGGGCGCGGCGGCCGCACAGCACCTCGCTCCCCCGGACGCCGAACAGACGGAGGGCGATCTGGTTCCCCATCGTCCCCGACGGCACGAAGAGGGCGGCCTCCTTGCCCACTCGCTCGGCGGCGAGGGTTTCGAGGCGGAGGACCGTCGGGTCCTCGCCGTAGACGTCGTCGCCGACCTCCGCCTCGGCCATGGCTCGGCGCATCCCCGGCGTGGGGCGGGTGACCGTGTCGGACCGGAGGTCGACGGTGCCGTCGGGCGCGGGCATCAGCGGGCCACCGGCCCCTCGACGGGACGGATGAGCCCCTCCTGCATGACCGTCACGGCGAGGTGGCCGTCGCGAGTGAAGATGAGCCCGCCGGCGAGTCCACGTGCCCCGGAGTCGCTGAGGGGCCGTTGCACGTACAGCAGCCAGTCGTCGGCCCGGAACGGCCGGTGGAACCACATCGCATGGTCGAGGCTGGCCATCATGACGTCGTCGTCCGCTCGTCCCTGTGGCAGCAGCGTGCTGTCGAGGAGCGTGAAGTCGGAGGCGAACGTGACGATGCATGCGTGCAGCGTCGGGTCGTCGTCCGGGAGACGGCCGTCAGCGCGGATCCACACCAGTTGCTGCTCTCGCGGCTCGAAGTCGCGGGCGAGCCAGATGGGCGTGTCGACGTGGCGGATGTCGATCGGGCGGGGGCGGTCGATCCAGGCGCCGAGCACGTCGCGGTAGGGCTCCACGCGCTCACGGAAGGTCGGCAGTGTCTCGGGATCGGGCGCGTCGGGCATCTCGACCTGGTAGTCGAAGCCCTTCTCGCCTCGGTGGAACGACGCCTGGAGGTTGAAGATGGCCTTGCCGTGCTGGATCGCCACGACCCGTCGGGTCGTGAACGACCGGCCGTCGCGGATGCGGTCGACCTCGTAGACGATCGGCACCCGGGGATCGCCCGGCCGGAGGAAGTAGGCGTGGAGCGAGTGGACGGTGCGATCGTCGCCGTCGTCGGTGGCCGACTCGACCGTCCGCATGGCGGCGACGAGCGCCTGGCCGGCCACCTGCCCACCGAACACGCGCTGGCGCTCCTCGTCGGGGCTGATGCCGCGGAAGAGGTTCGCTTCCAGTCGCTCCAGGTCGAGCAGTCCGAGGAGTCCGTCGAGCGCCGTCCCCACCAGCGTCACCCGAAGAAGACGCCTGCGACGTCGTAGATGTCCATGTCGACGGTCTTCAGCTCCGCCACGGCCTCCGTGAGCGGCACGCGGTCGATGCGCTCGCCCCGCAGCGCGACCATCACGCCGAAGTCGCCTTCGTGGGCGGCGTCGATCGCTTCGACGCCGAACCGGCTCGCCAACACCCGGTCGTAGGCCGTGGGCGTGCCGCCCCGCTGGATGTGGCCGAGGATCGTCACGCGGGTCTCGAAGCCGGTCCGCTCCTCGATCTGCTCCTGGATCAGGTTGCCGATGCCACCCAGGCGGACGTGGCCGAACTCGTCGACGCCACCCTCCTGCACCGCCATGGTGCCTTCCTTCGGAACGGCGCCTTCGGCGACCACCACGATCGAGAAGCCGGCGCCGCGCTGGTGCCGATGCCGGATGTGGTCGCACACCTGCTCGATGTCGAACGCCACCTCGGGGATGAGGATGACGTCGGCACCGCCAGCGAGGCCCGAGTAGGTGGCGATCCAGCCGGCGTGCCGCCCCATCACCTCCACGACCATGACGCGGTCGTGCGACTCGGCCGTGGTGTGCAACCGGTCGATGGCGTCGGTGGCGATCTGAACGGCCGTGTTGAAGCCGAAGGTGAAGTCGGTCGCCCCGAGGTCGTTGTCGATCGTCTTCGGAACGCCGACGACCTGGACGCCCTCCTCCTCCGACAGCTTGGTCGCCACCCCGAGGGTGTCCTCGCCGCCGATGGCGATGAGGGCGTCGACGTGCTCACGCTTCAGGGTGTCGAGCACCCGGCTCACGCCGTCTTCGCTCTTGTAGGGGTTGGTCCGTGACGTGCCGATGATGGTGCCGCCTCGGTGCAGGATCCCGCGGGTGTTGGTGATGGTGAGGTCGTCGAAATCGCTCTCCACGACGCCCCGCCAGCCACCCCGGAACCCGATCAGGTTGTGGCCGTACCGGCCCTCGCCCTTGCGGACGACGGCACGGATGACGGCGTTGAGTCCGGGGCAGTCGCCGCCGCCGGTCAGCACTCCGATCCGCATTCGGGGCCTCCTCGGTCGATCGCGGGCCTGTGCGAAGTCTACGGTGCATGCCCGCATGGATCGTCGGGAACACCAGCAGCCCCGTCCACCGGCCCGCCGGCGTCCGGGGCTCCGCCTCCGAACCACCGTGGCGATCGCCGTCACCTCGCTCGTGCTGTCGACCGCGCTCGCCGCACTCGCGTACGTCCTCGTGCGCGAGTCGCTGCTCGACGACCGGCAGTCGATCGCGATGCGCCAGGCGTACACCAACGCCCGCCTCATCCGCTCCGGCCTGCGGGGCGAGGAACCCGACGTGACCCGCCTCCTCTCCAGCGTCGAGGCGGGGCGCGGCGACGCCCTCCTCCGCCTCGACAACCAGTGGTTCTCCAGCTCGGTCGGTGTGGACCGGTCGCTGATCCCCGCGCCGCTCCGTGAAGGCGTGCAGTCGGGCCGGGCCGGACGGCAGCGACTCCGCGGCCCCGACGGTCCGCTCCTCGCCGTCGGCGTCCCGATCACAAGCGTGGGCGCGGCCTACTTCGAGGTGACCGACATCGGCGACATCGAACGATCGCTCGACCTGCTGGCTCGCGCACTGGCCGTGGCGGGGGTCACCGCGACGGTCGTCGGCGCCGGCATCGGGGTCTGGGCGAGCAAGACCCTGCTTCGCCCCGTCCGCCACATGGCGAACGTCTCTCGGGAGATCGTGGAAGGCGACCTCGATTCCCGCCTCGACGCCGAGGGCGACGCCGACCTCGCTCCCCTGGTGGCGTCGTTCAACGAGATGCTCGACGAACTGCGCAGCCGCATCGAACGCGAGGCGCGCTTCGCCTCGGACGTGACCCACGAACTGCGCGGCCCGCTCGCCGCACTGGCCGCCGCCGTGGAGGTCGTGAAGCGCCGGCGCGACGAGCTTCCGGGGCCGGCTGTCGAGGCGGTGGAGGCGCTCGACGAGCAGGTGCACACCTTCAACCACCTCGTCCTCGACCTCCTCGAGATCTCTCGATTCGACGCCGGGGCCACTCCCTTCGACCGCCAGCGCATCGACCTGGTCGCCTTCCTCCAGGTCGTCCTCGCGGACCGCGACGACGACGTGCCTCTCGTTGCCGAGCCCGGCGAGCACACCGTCGACGCCGATCCACGACGGCTCCAACAGGTCGTCACCAACCTCCTCGACAACGCGTCCAACTACGCCGGCGGCGCCGTGGCGGTGGTCGTTGCCCGCGATGGCGACAGGGCCGTCGTGGCCGTGGAAGACGCCGGACCCGGGGTCCCACCCGAGGAGCGCGAGGTGGTCTTCGAGCGCTTCGCCCGCGGGGTCGAGGCGGATCGCCCGGGCGCCCCTCGCGGCACCGGTCTCGGCTTGGCGCTCGTCGCGGAGCACGTTCGCCTCCACGGCGGGCGCGTGTACGTCACCGATCGGGCCGGCGGCGGGAGCCGGTTCGTCGTCGAACTCCCGGTGGCCGGCTGATGGGCGCCGTCGTCCCCCGGACGCTGCTCGCCGTGGTGGGAACCGCCCTCCTCGCCCTTTCGGCGTGCGGCGTGCCCGGCCAGGACGAGGCGACGTTCGTCGGCCCCGACGAGGTCCCCTTCGACCTGCTCGAGCCGTCGACGACCACGACGGTTCCGCCCACCACCACGACCGTCGAGCGCCCCCGCCCCGTCGAGGTCCGGTTGTGCTACTGGCGCGGTGAGCGCCTGCGCGCGGTGACGCGCGACCTGCCGCCCGCCCGTGTGCAACCGGAGCGTCTCGTCACCCTGCCCCCGTCGGCGGCCCAGACCGAGGACGGCCTGGAGAGCCGGGTGCTGGAAGAGGGTTTCGTGCTCGACGTCGCCATCTCCGGCGGCGTCGCGCGCGTCGACCTCGCCGCCCCGTTCGCCGGCTTGGCCAGCGACGAGCAACTCGCCGCCCTCGCCCAGACCGTGTGCACCCTGACCTCGCAGCCGGGCGTCGGGCAGGTGTCTTTCACCCTCGAGGGTGCGCCCGTCGAGGTGCCCCGTGGCGACGGGTCGGTGACCGCCAACCCCGTCTCCCGCGACGACTACGCGAACCTCATCGGCAACGGCGAAGCCGCGCGCGGCGGCGACCAATAGGATTCCGCCCCGTGTCCGTCGTGATCGCCATCGACGCGGGGACGACCGGTGTCCGCGCCATCGCCTTCGACGAACAGGGAGTCCCCGGCAGGTCGGCCTACCGTGAGTTCCCCC
This sequence comes from Acidimicrobiia bacterium, assembly GCA_035540775.1. Taxonomy (GTDB): domain Bacteria; phylum Actinomycetota; class Acidimicrobiia; order IMCC26256; family JACPCJ01; genus DATLFW01. The sequence goes on along the minus strand of DATLFW010000430.1, from coordinate 1,841 downwards.
AGCACTTCCCGCGGCCGGGGTGGGTGGAGCACGACCCCGAGGAGATTTGGGACGCCACCGCAGCGGTCCTCGGCGAACTCGTCGCCGGGCTCGACCCCACGGCGGTGACCGCCATCGGGATCACCAACCAGCGAGAGACGACCGTCGTCTGGGACCGTCGCACTGGTCAGCCGCTCCATCGGGCGATCGTCTGGCAGGATCGGCGCACGGCGGCGCGCTGCGGGCGCCTCCGCGACGACGGCGTCGAGCCGCTGGTGCGAGAGCGCACGGGCCTCGTCCTCGACCCCTACTTCTCGGGGACCAAGCTGGCGTGGCTCTTCGACGAGGGGGGCGTGCAGGCGAACGCCGACGTCGCCTTCGGCACCGTCGACACCTGGATCCTCTGGAACCTGACCGGCGGACGCGACGGCGGCGTGCATGCCACCGACCCGTCGAACGCCTCGCGCACCCTCCTCTTCGACCTCCACACGCTGGGTTGGAACGACGAACTGCTCGACATCTTCGGGGTGCCGGCGTCGTGCCTCCCAGAGGTTCGCCCGTCGGGTGGACGGTTCGGTGTGACCCGTCCGGAGGCGGCCGCCGGGCTCGCCGTGCCGGTGAGCGGCATTGTCGGCGACCAACAGGCGGCCCTGTTCGGGCAGGCGTGCTTCGAGGCCGGCATGACGAAGAACACCTACGGCACGGGCAGTTTCGTCCTGATGAACGTGGGCGACCGGGTGCCGGATCCCGCCGAAGGCCTCCTCACCAGCGTGGCGTGGACCATCGGCGACGAGGTCACGTACACGATGGAGGGGGCGATCTTCGTGACCGGCGCTGCCATCCAGTGGTTGCGTGACGGCCTCGGCATCATCTCGGAGGCGGCCGAGATCGGACCCCTCGCCGCCGAGGTCGCCGATGCCGGCGGCGTCGCCTTCGTCCCGGCGTTCACCGGCCTCGGCTCGCCCTGGTGGGACCCGTACGCCCGCGGCACGGTCGTCGGCCTCACCCGGGGCGTCACGCGTGCCCACCTCGCGAGGGCGGTCGTCGAGGCCATGGCGTTCCAGACCCGTGACGTCGTCGAGGCGATGCAGCGAGCGTCGGGGACGTCGATCGCCGAGCTGCGGGTGGACGGCGGGGCCAGCGTCATGGACCTGCTGTGCGGGCTCCAGGCCGACGTGCTCGGCGTCCCCGTCCGCCGCCCTCGAGTGCAGGAGACGACCGCCCTCGGCGCCGCCTACATGGCGGGCATCGCCGAGGGCGTGTGGCCGTCGACGGCTGCGGTGTCGGAGCGGTGGATGCTCGACCTCTCCTGCGAACCGAACGCCGGCTCCGACATCGAGCGGCGGTACCCCGAGTGGCTGCGCGCGGTGGAGCGGTCGCGGGGCTGGGCGAGCGACGAGGACTGACGCTCGCGGCCGGGGGCGTCGGGACGCTCCGGTCTAGGAACCGGCGGCGGCCAGCGGCGGCGAAGGGTCGGCTTGCGGCGTCGGGAGGGTCGCCACCGTCGCCGGCTCGCTCGGCACGTCCTCGGCCTTCTTGGTGGCGTAGGTGTCGGAGTACCGCTGACCGGAGAGCGCGCGGATCTCGAACATCACCTCGTCGGTGATCTGGCGCAACACCATCCGGTCGTCTTCGCGCCCGGCGAAGCGGGTGGCGTCGATCGGGGTCCCGAACTTGACCGTGATCGGCTGGAAGAACCGGGGCAGTGTGCGGTCGGGCGGCTGGACGTCGCGGGTGCCGACGAGGCCCACCGGCACGATCGGGGCGCCGGACCGGAGGGCCAGGCGCGCCACGCCGGTGTGACCGCGATGGAGATCGCCGTCGCGGGAACGGGTGCCCTCGGGGTAGATGCCGAAGACGCC
>DATLFW010000429.1:0-2109 GCA_035540775.1 Acidimicrobiia bacterium | reverse complement strand
TTGAGGACGGCCACCTCCTCGGGCGTCGCCTCCGGCCCGCCGATCGACGCCACCACCAGCCGGTACAACGCCCACCGGAGGCGACGGGCGGCCTCGAGGTCGGCCGTCGTCGTGGCGGGGCGTCCTTCGAGGAGCCTTCCCTCGTAGATCCATTGCCCGAGGTCGGTGGGAGTGCGAAGGCGGTCGAAGTTGCGTCGCCACCGTTCGCCGACGGTGGCGACGAAGTCGAGGCAGAGCCGACCGGTCCCGAAGCGGAACCGCAGTTCGGCCGGTTCGACGGCCTGGACGGTGGGCGGCGGCGCCAGGGTGACGGGAGTGGAAGGGGCGATGGGCACGACACCACTCTAACCGGTGTCGCACTGGCGCAGCGAGGGAGGCGTCGATAGCGTCCTCACCGTCCGTGACAGTGGTGACCCGACGGAGGGAAGCAGTGGCCGACTACCAGTTGTTCATCAACGGCGAGTTCGTCGAGGCCGAAGGCGGCGAGACGTTCCCCACCCACGACCCGGCGACGGGTGAGACGATCGCCGAGGTGGCCAGGGCCAGCCGCGACGACACGATCAAGGCCATCCAGGCCGCCCGCCGCGCCTTCGACGACGGTCCGTGGGGCCGCATGCCCGGCGCCGAGCGGGCGAAGTACCTCCACACCATCGCCGAGCTCATCGGCTCGCGGCAGCCGCAGCTGGCCGAGCTCGAGGCCCGCGACGGCGGCGGCACCATCCGGAAGGCCCAGCTCGCCGACGTCGGCGGCGCGCAGGGTGCCTTCCAGGTCTTCGCCAACCTCGCCGAGTCGACGCCCGACATCGAGGAACTCGAGGGCTCGCCCTTCCCGCCGTCGGAGAACTACCTCCGCCGTGAGCCCTACGGGGTCTGCTCCGGGATCATCCCTTGGAACTTCCCGCTCATCATGGCGGCGTGGAAGATCGCCCCGGCGATCGCCGCCGGCAACACCGTCGTGGTGAAGCCGGCCAGCCTCACGTCGCTCACGTGCCTGGAGCTGGCCCGCATCATCCAGGAAGCCGGCGTTCCCGAGGGCGTGGTCAACGTCGTCACGGGCCCCGGCGGCACCGTCGGCGAGGAGCTGGCCAGCAACCCCATGGTCGACAAGGTGGCCTTCACCGGTTCGACGGAGGTCGGCCGGCGCATCATGCAGCTGGCGTCCGGCACGGTGAAGAAGGTGACGCTCGAACTGGGTGGCAAGTCGGCCAACATCGTCCTCGACGACGCCGACCTCGACACCGCCGCCGCCGGCGTCCTCTGGGGCACCTTCTTCCACGCCGGGCAGGTGTGTGAGTCGGGCACCCGGGCGCTCGTCCACGAGGCGATCTACGACGAGTTCGTCGACATGCTCGTGGAGCGGGCCAACAAGATCACCCTCGGCAACCCGCTCGACTTCAACACCGACCTCGGACCGCTGGTATCGCGGAGCCAGGCCGAGACGGTCGAGCGTTACGTGCAGATCGGGAAGGAGGAGGGCGCCAAGCTGCTGTGCGGCGGCTCGAAGCCTGACGACCTGGCCGAGGGCCTCGACCGGGAAGCGTTCTTCCGGCCGACGATCTTCGAGACGACCAACGACACCAAGATCGCCCAGGAGGAGATCTTCGGGCCGGTGCTGTCGGTCATCAAGGTCGGCTCCGACGACGAGGCGATCAAGATTGCCAACGACTCGATGTACGGCCTCGCCGGTGGCGTGTGGAGCCGCGACTCCGAGCGGGCGAAGGAGGTGGCCCACGGGATGCGCACCGGGACGGTGTGGATCAACGACTACCACCTCATCGACCCGGGCCGTCCGTTCGGCGGCTACAAGCAGTCCGGCGTCGGCCGGGAGCTCGGGGCCGTTGGTTACAACGAGTACCGCCAGGTGAAGCACGTGCACCTGAACAGCCAGGAGGGGCGCGACGCCCGCATCCACTTCCAGGTGCTGTCGGCGAACATCTAGGCTCGTGGTTTCCTCGCTCTGCGAGGAGCTTGCGAAGCGGAAGGGGCGGTCTCCGGACCGCCCCTTTCCGCGCCCGCTCTCCTTCGAACTTGGCCTCCGGAACCGCGCATATCCCTGCACAAAGGGCCAAGAACGGGGTGGGGTGGCCGATTTCACGTGGCGCCGGGGGG
>DATLFW010000428.1:0-2166 GCA_035540775.1 Acidimicrobiia bacterium | reverse complement strand
GCCGAGTCGGGTAGCGTCGGACCATGACCCCTGACCTGACCGGGAAGACCGTCCTGGTCACGGGCGGGAACACCGGGATCGGGAAGGAGGCGGGCGTCGGCCTCGCCTCCATGGGCGCCCACCTCGTGTTCACCTCCCGCGACCCGCAACGCGGCGAGGCCGCTCGGCGAGAGATCGCCGAGCGTTCCGGCAACGACGCCGTCGACGTCATGGGCGTCGACCTCGCCGACCTGTCGTCGATCGGCACCTTCGCCCGCGCCTTCCTCGACCGTTACGAGCGCCTCGACGTCCTCGTCGCCAACGCCGGCGGCACCTGGTCGCAGCGCCGCACCACGGCCGACGGCTTCGAGATGACCTTCGGCGTCAACCACCTCGGGCACTTCGAGCTCGTCCGTCTCCTCCTCGACCGCTTGAAGGAGTCGGCGCCATCGCGAATCGTCGTGACGGCGAGCGGAGCCCACCGGGGCGCCCGACGGGGCATCCGGTGGGACGACCTCGACCGCACCGCTCGTCGCTACCGGGGAATGCGGGTCTACAACGAGTCGAAGCTCGCCAACATCCTGTTCACGCGTGAACTGGCCCGGCGGCTCGAGGGCACGGGCGTGACCGCCAACTGCTTCCATCCCGGGTTCGTGGCCACCGAGTTCGGCCACGGCGGCGACACGCGCCTCCTCGCCGTCGGCACTCGTCTCGGCCGCCCCTTCGCCCGCAACGCCACCAAGGGCGCCGACACGGCGGTCTGGCTGGCGTCGGCGCCCGAGCTCGACGGCGTCACGGGTGGGTACTTCTTCGATCGGAAGCTCGGGCGACTGTCGAAGTGGGGCCGCGACGACGAGGCGGCCCGCCGGTTGTGGGACCTCAGCGAGCGGCTGCTCGACGAAGCCAAGGGAGCCCAGCGGGAGACGGCCTGATGACGATCACCGACGCCACGCAGCTCGGCACCATCCTCGGCGTCTTCGCCCACCCCGACGACGAGGCGTACCTGGCCGGCGGCATCATGTCGGCCGCCGTCGAGAACGGCCAGCGGGTGGTCTGCGTCACCGCCACCAAGGGCGAAGCGGGCGTCACCGACCCGGCCCGATGGGACCCGGCCCGGCTCGGCGAGATCCGTGAGCAGGAGTGCAAGGCGTCGATGGCGATCCTCGGCGTCGACGAGCACCACTGGCTCGACTTCGCCGACGGGGCGTGCGCCGAGGTCGGCCTCGAGGAGGCGATGGCATGCCTGATGCCGATCGTCGAGGAGGTGCGGCCGGACACCGTGCTGTCGTTCGGACCGGAAGGGATGACGGGCCACCCCGACCACATGGCCACGTGCCGCTGGGCCACCGAGGCGGTCGCCCGTGCCGGGGGCGGCGCCCGCCTCTACTACGCCACCATGACGCACCAGTGGCTCGAGGACTTCATGGACCGCATGAACCCCGACCGGGTGATGATGGTCGAGGGGATGCAGCCGCCGGCCGTCGACCCGTCGGACCTCGCCATCCACATCAGGCTGGAGGGCGAGGCCCTCGACCGGAAGGTGGCGGCGCTGCGGGCCCAGGCGAGCCAGCTGGAGCCGCTCATCGAGGAATGGGGCCTCGACTTCCTGCGGGAGTCGCAGGCCCAGGAGATGTACGTCCCCGCCCCATCCGCCTGACCCGCCTCGCCCCCTGGCTTCTGGGTACGCCTACCTACACATGGTGTGGGTAGGCGTACCCAGAATGCGGACGCCGCGGGTGGGGTCGGCGCTGGTCAGCCGCCGAAGCGGTCGCGGAGTTCGTGCTTCAGGATCTTGCCCGCCGGGTTGCGCGGCACGGCGTCGACGACCTCGAGCTGCTCGGGAAGCTTCTGCTTCATGACCCCCTGCTCCAGCAGGAACGCGTTCATCTCCTCGAAGCCGATCGCCTCGCCGCCCTCCTTGGGCGCCACTACCGCGCACACCCGCTCGCCCGACAGGTCGTCGGGAAGGCCGATCACCGCCACGTCACCGACCTTCGGGTGCTGGTAGAGGAGGTCCTCCAGCTCCTTGGCCGAGATGTTCTCGCCCTTGCGGATGATGATGTCCTTCAGCCGCCCGGTGATGACGACGAACCCCTCCTCGTCGAGGAACCCGAGGTCGCCGGTGCGGAAGTAGCCCTCCTCGTCGAAGGCGTCGGCGTCGAGCGCCGAGTCGAGGTAGCCGTGGAA